>NZ_JBHVAK010000089.1:0-20122 GCF_042667085.1 Nocardia sp. NPDC057353 | reverse complement strand
CCCACTGGGAGCCGGGCCCGCACCACCCGTCGCGCGAAGCGCGACAACTCAGCTCAAGTGCCCGCCCGCGGCGTGCGGGGCGCCGGAGGTGTCGGCCGAGCTGTCCATCTCGCGGGCGATGAACTCCTCCAGGTCGAACAGGTTGGACCCGGCCCGATCGGCGATGGTCAGCAGCGTGGTCATCCGCGCGACCTCTTCGACCTGCTCCTTCAGGAACCACTGCATGAACTGCTCGCCGAGGTAGTCGCCCTCCTCGCGGGCCGTGCTGGCCAGCTGGACCACCTGGTCGGTGACGGTCTTCTCCTGCGCCAGCGCCAGCGCGATGGGCTCGCGGGCATTCTCGAAGTGCGACTTGGCGGCGTCGACGCTGCTGATCTCCACGCTGATATCGCGGTCCAGGAAGTACTGGACGATCATCATGGCGTGGTTGCGCTCTTCGACCGCCTGCTTGTAGAAGAGCTTGGCCAGCTGCGGCAGATCCGCGTTGTCGTACCAGACCGCGAGGGCGATGTACTGGTGCTCCGCATTGAATTCGTTGTGGATCTGATCCTGCAGCAGGCCGTGGAATTTACTGCGCGGTGGCTCCGGATGGTTCGACATAGGACCGAGATTAGTGCTGGTCAGAAGCCTTGTCATCCAAGTACACCCTTATTGAGGGTAGTATTGCCTAAATTCCGAGATGAATGGAATGTAAATTCAGCTGGCGCTTCGGGAAACAATTCCCGGAATGCGCGGCGGCGCTCCGGTGGGCTGCGCCGGGCGCCCCGACTGTTCCCGCGCCAGGAATTCCTCGATGTCGAACAGATTGTCCCCGGCCCGCTCCACCACGGTGACCAGCGTATTCGCCCGCGCCAGCTCTTCGATCTGCTTTTCCAGGAACCAGCCGGTGAACTGCTCGCCCAGGTAGTCGTTCGCCCGCCGCGCCTGCTGGGCGAGATCGGTGAGGCGGTCGCTGCGCTCGCTCTCCAGCGCGCACAGGTGCGCCGCGGCCTCCTGTGACGAAGCGAACTCCGAGCGGACCGGGTCGATTCCGGCGACCTCGACCGGCAGCTCCCGGTCGAGCAGGTAGCCGATCATGCGCAGCGCGTCGGTGCGGTTGTCCTCGGAGCGGCGGTAGGCGTGCGCCGCCGAGCGCGGCAGCTTCGCCGCGTCGTAGTACACCGCGAGCGCGAGGTACTGCTGCGACGTGGTCAGCTCGAACCGAATCTGGTCGCGCAGCAGCCGGGCGAACGGCTCTTCCGAAAGGCCTGCCATGGTTCGAAGTTACCCCGTTCTGAGGTCCTCCGGAATCTGCTGATCGTTGGCGAGGGCGTCGAAGAACCGGCTTGCCCGCTCCCGGTCCCAGAGCAGCACATTGCCGCTCTCGGTGTCGTCGAAGCCGCCGATCGGCACCGTGGTGTTGATCGTCTCGCCGCGCATCGCCATGCCGAGCGAGCCCAGGTGCCAGATGTGGTCGCCCTCGTCCACCTTGAGCGAGCCGACGGTGTCGGTGGCCAGCGGCCAGAGCGTGAACGGGTTGGCCAGCGTCCCCGCGCTGGTCGCCTTCTTCAGCAGCGCGGACATGAACTTGCGCTGGTTGTTCATCCGGTCGATGTCGGCGAGCGCGGTGGCCCGGCTGCGCACGAAGCCGAGCGCCTGCGGGCCGTCCAGGGTCTGGCAGCCCGCGGGCAGGTCGATCCCGGCCAGTGGGTCGCTGATCGGGGCCTCCAGGCAGACGTCGATGCCGCCGAGGGTGTCGACCACGGCGGCGAACCCGCCGAAGCCGATCTGCGCGTAGTGGTCGATGTGCAGCCCGGTGGCGACCTCGACGGTCTGCACGAGCAGGGTCGGGCCGCCGAGCGAGAACGAGGCGTTCAGCTTGTCCCTGCCGTGGCCGGGGATGCTGACGTAGGAGTCGCGGGGCAGGCTGACCAGCGTCGTCTGCCCGGACTTCGGGACGTGCACCAGGATGATGGTGTCGGTGCGCTCGGAGCCGACCTCGCCGCCGGTCGCCAGATCCTGCTCCTGCTGCTCGGAGAGCCCCGCCCTGCTGTCCGAGCCGACCAGCAGCCAGTTCGTGCCCGGGGTGTCGCCGATCCTGCCCTCGTATGCCGTGAGCGCGTCGATCCGGTTCAGCGAGTTGTCCAGGTGCACGACGGCGGCGATCATGCCGACCACGATGACCAGCAGGATCACCAGGAACCAGCGGAAGGGGTGGCGCTTGCGGCGCCTGCGCGGGCGCTCCGGCTGCGGGGCGCGCGGTGCAGCGCCGCGGCCGCGGCCGGGCGGGGGCGGGCGGCGGTCGTCCCGGTACGGCTGCGGCTGCTGCGTCGGCGCGTGCTGCTGGCGGCGCGGCGGCTCTTGGGTCGGGTACTTGCTGGTGTAGCGCTTCGTGGCCTGCTCGGGCTCCGGCCGCTGCGAGTAGGCGAGCTGTTGCCCCTGGTCCGGTCTGCCGTCCCGGCGCACGACCTGGGTCGGCTCGACGTAGCGCTCGCCGGGCGGCGGGTTGCGCCGCGGATCGCCCCCTTGCGGCCGCCCGCCGGGGCCCGCCGGATTCCCGGCGCGCTGCTGCAGCCCGCCCGGGTTCTGGCCGCCGCGCTGTGCGCCGGGGCCCGCCGCGGCTCCGCCGCCGCGCTGTCCGGGGGGCGCGGGTTTTCCGCCGCGTTGTCCTCCCGGGCCTGCGGGGTTTCCTCCGCGCTGCCCTCCCGGGCCTGCGGGATTTCCTCCGCGCTGCCCCCCGTGATCTCCCGGGGGCGGGTTGCCCCTGCCCTGCCCGGCGCGACCGCTCCCCGGCGCTCCCCGCCCATCGGCCCCTGGCCGGTTCCCGGCGGGTGGCCCGTAGGGCCCACCGCTCGGCGGGGGCCCCGGCCTGCGTCCTTGCTGTCCGGGCGGCGGCGTCCGGCGCGCGGGGTACTGGGGGTCCTCGCCGTTCATCATGCAGACTCTACTGATCCGTCGGGTCGATCGGGCGGTACGCGGGCGGCCGGTGAGATCCCCCCGCACACTTGAGGAATCACCGCGGACGGCGCAGGCGTTAGCGCCTCACGGCAACCAGCCCACGTGCCCGCGCAGCACGGTGTACCCGACGTAGGCGATGGTGTCGAGCAGCGCGTGCGCGATGAGCAGCGGCCAGAGCCGCCCGGTCCGCTGCCACCAGCGCCCGAAGATCAGCCCCATCACCACGTTCCCGAGCCCACCGCCGAGCCCCTGGTACAGGTGGTAGCTGCCGCGCAGCAGCGCCGAGGCCAGCAGCGACGAATTCTCCGACCAGCCGAGCCTGCGCAGCCGGGTCAGCAGGTAGCCCACGACGAGGATCTCCTCGGCCGCCGAGTTGGCGCAGGCGGAGAGGATCAGCACCGGCAGCCGCCACCAGTGCTCGGCGAGCGAGCTCGGCACGATGGTCACGCTGTAGCCGAGCGCGTGCGCGACCAGGTAGAGCCCGAGCCCGGGGATCCCGATCAGCGCGGTGAAGCCGAGCCCGACCAGCAGGTCGCCCCGCCATCGATCGCGCGCCAACCCGACCATCCGCGGCCCGATTCCGGAACGCCACAGCAGGTAGAGCCCGAGCGCCGCCCACGCCGCCAGCCGGAGCACCCCGAGCAGCTGGAAGGCCAGGTCGAGCAGGGGCAGGTCGGCGCGCGAGGCGTTCAGCGCGACGGTCCGGCTGCCGACCCCGCCCGGCTGCAGCGCGCTCTCCAGCAGCGAGAGCGCGGCGCTGAGCCCGTTCGCCCCGAAGGTGAGCGCGAGGACGAGCACGACCTCGATCCGGAGCGCGCGCCGCTCGGACTCGTCGAGCGGGCTGGACGGGGCGGGGTCGGCGGGCATGCCAGCGAATCTAGTCAGCGGCGGAACTCCTCGACCGGCGTGTACTCGGCCGCCGCCGCGCCCATCTCGTTCCGGTACCAGGTCTCCCGCCTCGACCGCTGCACCCGGTCGGCCACTCGGTTCAGCCCGGGGATCAGCCTGCGCGCCGTCTCCAGCGTCAGCAGCACCGGGAACTGCGCCAGCGGGTGCAGCGCCCACGGCAGCCTGCGCGGCATGGCGTGCCTGGCGTAGGTGCCCGGCGGCAGCCAGAAGCCGGTGTAGCCGATCTGCACCCGGTAGTTGACCTCGTCGCGCAGCCGCTTGCGCCACGGCGTGCCCGGCTTCGGCGCGAAGGCGGGCAGGTAGGACTCGACCAGTTCCGCGCCGTCCGCCCCCGCGGTGCCCGCCCGCTTCACGAACGCGGCGAACATGAGCTGCACCGATTCGCGGAAGTCCCGCGGGTACCAGTCGGGCTGCACGCCGAGGAGGTGGCCGACGTAGCGCCAGAAGTGCAGCGTCGCCTCGATCTCCCGCTTCGTGGTCTGGTGCCCGATGCTCCAGAGCGCGAGCCCGGGGACAACGCTGCCCGCCATCAGGGTGAGCGTGGCGTCGCCGACGCTGATCGGCACGCCCCACGCGGCGGCGTCCCACTCCGGGCGCTGCACCAGCTTGCGCCGGATGAAGACGTGCATGATCCGCACCCGCATGGTGGTCTGCCTGCCCCGCGCGCCGATCGCGAGCCCGCCCGGGTCGGAGATGTCGATCCAGAACCGCACCGTCTCCATTTGCCGCTTGTGCGCGCGGGCGCCCGCGTAGCCGCCGGTGTAGGCGAGCGGCTTGGTGATCGAGCTCTCCGAGTACATCTCCAGTGTGCTGGTGGTGGCGAAGGCGAAGACCGACGTCCCCCAGCGGCGGAACACCTCCGCGCCGCGCTCGACCAGCGCCGGGTCCAGCCAGGGCGGCGGGGTCTCGAACTCGTCGAAGAGCCGGACCAGCGAGGCGGGCGGGTCGGGTACCGCCTCGATGCCGTGCTCCAGCGCCAGGTCGAGCATGGCGCGGCCCGCCTTCGGGCCCGCCGCGCCGAGGTAGACCTCGTCCACGAAGGCCTCGGCCACCGGGTCGGCCTGGTAGTAGGCGGCGGCGAAGCGGTGCACCAGTTCGTCGTCGGGCTGCGGGTCGAAGCGGAAGATCGCGCGCCACAGCCTGCGCACGCGCTGCACGGCCGGGTCGTTCACCCGGTCCCAGTACCTGAACTCGCCGGGCGCGATTCGAGTTGCCACGGGTTCAGCGTAAAGTGAGCAAAAGCTCAGGTTCTACTCGCGTTCTCCGGGGGTGCGTTCGATGGTGGAAAAGGTCGGTGACCAGCGGCGCAGACCGCAGCAGGAGCGCTCGCGGGAATCCCGCGAGCGGATCCTCACCGCCGCGACTCAGCTCTTCGCCGAGCACGGCGTCGGCACTGTCTCCACCAACCGGATCGCCGCGCACGCGGGCATGAGCATCGGCTCGCTCTACCGCTACTTCGCGGACAAGGAGGCGATCCTGGAGACGCTGCGGCTCCGGCTCGTCGGCGAACTCGAGGAGCAGTTCACCGCCGCGGTGCTGGCAGGCATGGCGCTCGCCCCCGCCGAGTCCTTCGCGGCCAGCCTGCACGGCATCGCCGACACCCTCGCCCGCCGCCGCGAACTCGTGCGCGCGCTCTCCCCGCACGCCACCCTGGAATCGCTCGGCCTCGGCGACCTCGAACGCCGCCTCCTCGTCCTCACCCGCGGTTACCTGCTCAACCTGCTCGGCCCGCTCCCCGACGCCGAACTGGAGGTCAAGGCGTACGTCATGGTCAGCGTCGGCGTCGCCGCGAGCCTCCGCATCGGCCTCGAGGCCCCCGCCCACCTCGACCGCGAACGAGTCATCGCGGAGATCGCCCGAATGGTCGCAGGCTGGCTCCAGCCGTAACCGGGCGGGGGCGAGTCTTACGAGCCCCGTTCGCGGCCCGTCTCGTCGCCGAGTGCTCGAAAGCGGACGCGGCGCAGCCGCGAGACTCGAGTGCTCGGCGACGAGACTCCCCGGGGCCGCGAACACGTCGCGCCGAAGGCGCGACAATCAGATACGGCGCAGGCCGTTCAGGAAGGGGCAGCCTGCGAGGGTGCGGACGGCGCGGCTGAGTTCTTCGACGTCGTCGGCGGGGGTGCGGAAGGGGAGGCGGTAGTCGTGGTCGCCGTCCATGCCCTCGATGCGCAGGGTGAGGCCGTAGCGGTCGATGGCGAGCGGGTGCACGATGCCGCGCTGCAGGTGGGCCGGGAGCTGCCTGGCGATCAGGGCGACCAGGTCGGCGTGGTCGCTCTCCATGTGCTGCAGCCAGGCGGACTCCATGGCGCAGAAGGGGTCGGGGGTGGCGGTGCGCAGCTCGTCGACGTCGACCGATTCGGCGCCGGTGGCGTCGGCGACGACGGCGGACTTGATCACGACGCGGAGCAGGGTGAGGCCGTGCCCGACGTCGAGCAGCAGCGGGTGCGGCAGGTCCTTGGCGACCTCGGTGGCGAGCGCGCGCTGCGCCGCCTCCGGCACCGCGCGCACCCAGCCGCGCAGCCAGACCAGGGCGCGCACCGGCTCGCGCACCACGATCGGGGCGTGGTCGGTGAGCTCGAGGACCGCGGGCGCGCCGCCGCCACCGGAGTTGGCGATCAGCACCGCCGCCACCGAGGTGCTCGGCACCGCGATCACCGCGTCGCCGCACTCGCGCACGTGGTGCACCGAGACCGGCGTCGGGTCGATCCCCGGCATGGCCAGCACCGCGTGCTCGGCGTGCGCACAGGCGCTGCGCACCCGTTCCGCGGTCGACGGTGCGAGGGTCGAGTGCGGCATGAAGTCCTCCTGGTGCCCGCTCGCTCGGCTCGGCGAGAATTAGGTTACCCTAAGCTAAGTGAGCGGACGATCTTGCGCAAGAGCTTGGATCAGGGTGAGCGGGGGTGCACCCGGCCCGGCCGGGCGTTCCCCGCTGTGCGGGTCGGACCGGAGCTACCGTGAACGGATGACCGAGCCGCCTGCCGCCCCGAGCGCTTCAGTCCCCGCGCACGGCGTCGCCGCGACACCCGACGCTGCGGTGCCCGAGGTCGTGCTGCCCGTCGGCCGGGAATCTTCCGCTTCGGAGCCGGTGCTGATGTCGTTGCGACCGCCTGCCCGGCGCAGCCTGGCCGACGGGCTGGTGCGCCCGCCGGGGCCGGTGCCGCCCGGCGTCGCGGCGCTGGGCCCTGAGCTGTCCGATGCCGAGCTGGCCGACCGCATCGGCACGGTGGTGCACACCGACGACGGCTTCGTCGCCCGCACCGGGGACGCCGCCCGCGCGCTGGCGATCCTCGCCGCCACCGCCGCCGCGCTCTGCGGCGAGGACGTCCGCCTGGCGCTCGCCGCCCCCGACATCCGCTTCCTGACCGGGCTGAACCCGCAGGCCGTCGAGGCGGTCCGCGGCATTCTGCTGTGGATCGAGGCGGAGCACCCGGCCGAGCTGGCCGCGGCGCTGGCAGAGCTGCTGCGCGGGGGCGGCGCAGCGGCGGGCTGAGTCCCCGCCGACGCAAGTACTGTCATAGGCGTGCCGCGCATCGCCTACTTCGGACCCTCCGGAACCTTCACCGAGATGGCGCTCGCCCGATTCGAGTCGGCGGGCGCCTTCGACGAGCCGGTGCAGCGGGTGGCCGCCCCCAGCCAGGGCGCCGCGCTCGACCTGATCCGGTCCGGTGCGGTGGCGGGCGCGGTGGTGCCGATCGAGAGCTCGGTGGAGGGCTCGATCGCGGCGACGCTGGACTCGCTCGCGCTCGGCGCCCGGCTGCAGATCGTGGCGGAGACCGAGCTGGAGGTGACGTTCAGCATCCTGGCCCGCCCCGGCACCGAGCGCGCCGACGTCCGGCTGCTCGCCGCCTACCCGGTGGCCGCCGGGCAGGTGCGCGAATGGGTCGCGCGCGAGCTGCCCGAGGCCGCCTTCTACACCTCCACCTCGAACGCCGCCGCCGCCGAGGACGTGGCGGCGGGCAAGGCCGACGCCGCCGTCTCCACGGTGCTGGCGGGCGAGCGGCTCGGGCTGGCGACGCTGGCCGCGGGCGTCGCCGACCACGACCAGGCTGTCACCCGGTTCGTGCTGGTCACGGCGCCGCGCCCGGCCCCGCCCGCCACCGGCGCCGACCGCACCTCGGTGGTGCTCGAGCTGACCAACGAACCCGGCTCGCTCATGCGGGCCTTCGCCGAATTCTCCACGCGCGGCATTGATCTCACCCGGATCGAATCGCGGCCGACCCGCACCGGCATGGGCGCCTACCGCTTCTACCTGGACTGCGTCGGGCACATCGACGACAGCGCGGTGGCGGAGGCGCTCAAGGCGCTGCACCGCTCGGCGCCCCGCATCCGCTTCCTCGGATCGTGGCCCGCGTTCGCCAAGCCCGGCGCGCCGCCGCCGCCGGATACCGATGCCGCGCTGTGGCTTTCCCAGCTACGAAAGGGGGTGGCGGACCGTTGAGCGCACGACTGATCCTGGTCCGGCACGGAGAGACCGAGGGCAACGTCGCCAAGCTGCTGGACACCAGGGTGCCCGGCCTTCCCCTCACCGAACGCGGGGTGGCGCAGGCGAAGGCGCTCGGGGCGAGCCTCTCCGCGCCGCCGCGCGCGCTGTACTGCTCGGCGGCGCTGCGCGCCAGGCAGACCGCGAGCTACATCGAGGCGGCGACCGGGGTGGCCGCCCAGGTGCTCGACGGCACCTACGAGGTGCAGGTCGGCGAAATGGAGGGGCAGAACTCGCAGGCCGCGCACGAGCTCTTCCAGGAGATCTACCACGCCTGGCACGACGGCGAGCTGGACCGCCGCCCGCCCGGGGGAGAGTCCGGCTACGAGGTGCTGGCCCGCTTCCTTCCGGTGGTCGAGCAGCTGCGGCAGCGCTGGTTCATCGACGGGGCCGAGGGTGACGTCCTGCTGGTGATCCACGGCGCCGCCATGCGGCTGCTGGCCAGGGTGCTCACCGATATCCGGCCGCCGTTCACCACGAACAACCACCTGGACAACACCGAGACCATCGAGCTGCTGCCGCGGCCGGACCGCGGCTGGGAGCTGCTCCGCTGGGGCCGCTTCACCCCGCCGTTCGGCCCGGACACCGCGCCGCAGCAGGACGACCCGATGGGCTGACGCCTGCCTACCGGACCGGGAACTCGTCGCGCTCGGGCAGGCCGTTGATCAGGTCGAGCAGCGCGGCGCGCAGCCTGGCCTGGGTGCCGCTGCTCAGCGAGCTCCACTTGGTGCCGTCGTCGGCGCGGCTGGCGGTGGCCAGGAAGCGGCCGTTGCGGGTGTCGAAGACGGCGATGTGGTTGTCCGCGTACTCGCGGGTGCCGTCGCCGTAGGCCACCCCGACGATCTCCGCGTGCGCCTCCAGGTGTACCAGCGCCGAGGCCAGCACCGTCGCATCCCGGTCCCTGGCGCCGACGGCGGCGAGCCGCCGCGCGGTGGCGGCGGCGTCGCCGAGCTCGCCGAAGATCGGGACGAGCGCGTCGGTCTCGGCGTTCACGCCGGTGAGCTCCAGCGGCTCGGCCGGGCCGAGCGCCGCCAGGATCGGGGCGGGCAGGTCGTCGTCCACCTCGGCGACGACGTAGGACGCGGGCCCGCGCAGGGCGACGGTCACCAGGTCGTCGCCCTTGGCGAGGCAGAGCCTGCTGACGCGGCCCTCGACGATCAGCCGCAGCGCCACCACCCAGTGCGGGCGGTTCAGCGTGCGCAGCCGGTCGGCGAGTTCCGGGTGAACCTCACCGCCCGGCAGCAGGGCGCGCTCGGCGAGCGACTCGGCCGCCGCGGCCAGCGCGGCATCGTGCTCGGCGACATTGTCGTACCGGCCGATCGCATCCAGCACGACCGGCACGTCGTCGATCTGCAGCGTCTCCAGCAGGAACTGCATCTCGTCGAGCGAGAGCACCACCGACGCGAGCGCCGCGGGGCCGCGGCCCGCCCCGAGAACTGTCACCGAGCGGGGCCCGCGTCCGCGCCGATCACGCCGTCGGCGGCCCAGCGGCCGTCGTTGAAGTGCTCGTCGCTGCGCAGGTACTCCGCCGCGTTGTGCTCGCCCTCGTCGTCCTCGCCCGCGGACCTGGCACTGCCGAGCAGCGGGCTCTGCCCGGTGGCGGCGGGGCGCACCGGAGCGGAGTCCACCCTGGCGGCGGCCATGGTGTCGCCGACCGCGGCGGCGGCGGGCAGCCCCGCGCCGATCGCCGCGCCCGCGCCCCAGCCCTCGGGGAGCGTGAGCTTGCCGTTGCTGTTGTTCGCGGTGCCGCCCGCGGCCACGCCGCTGAGCGCCGCCGAGCGGGTGCTCGCGGCCGGGGCGGCGGCGGCCAACCCGACCCCCATCGGCGCGACCGCCGCCGGGGCGGCAGCCCCGGTGCCGGAGAGCGCGGAGATGGCGGCATTGCCCAGGTTGCCCGCGGTGGTGGTGACGCCGGTGCCGACCACCGAGCCCGCCACATTGGCGGCCTGGGTCGCGGCGCTGACGACCGCCGGGTTCTGCACGAAGGCGGTGGCCGCGGCGACGGCGCCCTGGATCGGATCGCCGGAGAAGGCCGCCTCGGCCGTCGCCTCGTCCGGGGCGCCCTCGGCCGAGCCGGCGCCGTTCGCGATGGCGGGCGGGCGGGCGAAATCGCCCGGCGTCGTGACGAGCACGCTGGTCGCGGCCTCGTAGGTCTCCATGACCAGCGCGGCGCGGATATCCATGGCATGTTTGGCGACTTCGGCCACCTCGAAGGCGCCGGAGAGCACGCCGGGCGGGTTCGCCGAGGCGACCACCGCGGTGTTCACCGCGACGATCTCCGGCAGGCTCGGCATGGCCAGCGAGGCGACGGTGTAGGCGGTGGCGTTGGCCGCCGTCTTGGTGGCCATGGTGGCCGCCATGACGCCCTGCTGCTCGGCCCAGCCCATGAAGCCGGTGAGCCGGGAGAGCGCGGCGATGCCGTTGAGGCCCTGCATGCCGACGCCGAGCTCGGCCATCACCCGCGCGACGGTGGCGGTCGCGTCGACCCACACCCCGGTGAGCGTGCCCCACGCGGTCGCCGCGGCGGAGATGGGAACGGCGTGCGCACCCGCGTTCAGCGCGATCGAATTCGCCTCGGCCAGCCTCGGCAGCCAGAAAACCCCGGTGATCCCTGCGGTCATTCTCGTTTCTCCCCTGTTCGAATTGGCTCGCGGATCAGGCGCCGATCGTGCCGAGCGCGGCGGCCTGCACGACGTCCTGCCCGACCTGGGCGGCCAGCTGGCTGCGCAGCACCGCGGCCGCGTGGTGCAGCTCGAGAATGCCCTGCGCGACGGCGTGGTCGTGGGTGCCTGCGGCGCGGTTGAAGTGGTTCGCCGCGAGCAGCGAGACCTCCTCGGCACCGGACGGCAGCACGTGGGTGGCCGGTGCGGTGACGGCGGCGGCCGCGGCCAGCCGCTCGGCGAGCAGATCGAGCTCCGCGGCGGCCAGCAACACGGCCTCCGGCGACATGAGTACGTGGCCAACCATGACTCGACTCCTTCTAGTGGCTATGGGGCGGAACCACGAGAATTCCCCCTACGAGTTCTAGGACGCGACGGCGACGGCATCGGTTCCCCCGAGTCCTCGAGTTTCCTGAGACTAACGCACATCCGCGCCTTCGCCCCCGGGAAAGCTCAACCCCAGCCGAGCTCGTGCAGCCGCTCGTCGTCGATGCCGAAGTAGTGCGCGATCTCGTGGATCACGGTGACCGCCACCTCGTCCACCACCTCGTCGGCGTCGGCGCAGATGTCGAGGATGGCGTCCCGGTAGATGGTGATGGTGTCCGGCAGCGAGCCGCCGTAGTGGCTGTCCCGCTCGGTGAGCGCGATGCCGTGGTAGAGGCCGAGCAGATGCGGGTCTTCCGGATTGCGCGGCTCGATCAGCACGACCACGTTATCGATGGCACGGGCCAGCTCGGCAGGGACGAGATCCAGTGCGTCGCCGACCAGTTCCTCGAACCGGTCCGCGGACATCGCGACCGTCACCGCGGCGCTGGCTGCGGCGGCAGCGGGGCCGCGCCGGGCAGCGGGGCCGGGGTCGAGCGCCCGCTGTTCGGCGGCGGCACCGGGGCCTGGCCGTTGATCAGGATGTCGCCGCGCGCCGAGCCCTGGATCGGCGCGAAACCCTCGCGGTCGGCGCCCTTTCCGACCATGCAGTCCAGCTTGCGGCTGCCCGCCAGCCAGCTGCGCGCGTCCAGGTTGTCGAAGAAGAGGGTGAGCGTCTTGTTCCGGATGGCGTCCGCGCTGCCCAGGTAGTCCGTGGACGTGCGGGTGCACTCCTGCTCCATGAACTTGTCCTGGTCGTCCTTGGTCGGCAGGCCGCTGGTGAAGTGCGTGCCGAGGTCGACGGTGGAGACGATCTCGACGGCGTGCGGCTGGGCGCAGTCCACCGGGTCGGAGGGCAGGTTCTGGTTGATGCCGAGGCAGACGCCGGGGGAGTAGACCCGCGACTGGTCCTGCGCGGCGGCACTGCCCGACGTCGTCGGGGTTCCGGTGGCCGCGGCCACCTGCAGCCCGCAGCGCAGCGTGCGGTCACCGGCCTGCCAGCCGTCGGCGCTCGGGTACATCAGCCCGACCACGTACCGCCCGCGCGGGTCGAACCGCCCGTCCATGTACTTCTGCACCGCGGGGATGCAGTGCTCCTCCTTGAGCTCGGTGAGCCGCAGCGAGTCCGGGAAGCGGGAGCCGGGGGCGAACTCCCGGCCCGGGTAGCGGCTCATGTCCACCTCGGCCGCCACCTCGAACATGTGCTTGCTGTCGCAGCTCACCTTCACCAGGTCGCTGCGGTCGGCGGTGCTCCAGGTCAGGCAGTCGCCCGCGGCGGCGGTGCCGAAGGCGGCGTCGCGCACCTCGGCGGGGGCGGCCGGGTTGTGCGCCTCCAGCCCGGTCTCGTTCTCGAACCCGGTGACGAAGAGCGTCACCATGGCGGCCGCGACCGCGCCGACCGCGACCGCGAGCAGCCCCCAGCGCAGCGTCGGGGCGGACAGGTGCACGCCGCGCTTGCCCGCACGCGGCGGCTTCTCCGCGCCCTTTTTTCCGGGGGCGCGGTCGCGGGGGTTCGGCTCGTCGGGAGACATCGCGATCCATCATGGCAGCGGCACCCGGCGGTGTGCCACGTTCGGGTGTATCGGTGGTGGTAACCGGGGTCGATTAGGCTGGTCGCCCATGATCGACCTCCGATTCCTGCGGGAGAATTCCGACACCGTCCGGGCCTCCCAGCGCGCCCGCGGCGAGGACCCGGCGCTCGTCGACGCGCTGCTCGAGGCCGACTCCGCCCGCCGCTCCGCGGTGGCCAAAGCCGACAACCTGCGGGCCGAGCACAAGGCCATGGGCAAGCTGGTCGGCAAGGCGAGCAAGGACGAGCGCCCCGCGCTGCTCGCCCGCGCGCAGGAGATGTCGGCCCAGGTCAAGGCGGCCGAGGTGGACCAGCACGCGGCCGACGCCGCGCTGGACACCGCGCAGCGCGCGCTCTCCAACGTGGTGCAGGATGGCGCGCCCGCGGGCGGCGAGGACGACTACGTCGTGCTGGAGACCGTCGGCACCCCGCCGGAGTTCGACTTCGAGCCGAAGGACCACCTCGAACTCGGCGAGGCGCTCGGGCTGATCGACATGGAGCGCGGGGCCAAGGTCTCCGGCGCCCGCTTCTACTTCCTCACCGGCTACGGCGCGCTGCTGCAGCTCGGGCTGCTGCAGCTGGCCGCGCAGCGCGCGGTGGCGAACGGCTTCACCATGATGATCCCGCCGGTGCTCGTCCGCCCGGAGATCATGGCGGGCACCGGGTTCCTCGGACAGCACTCGGCCGAGGTGTACCACCTGGAGGAGGACGACCTCTACCTGGTCGGCACCTCCGAGGTGCCGCTGGCCGGCTACCACTCGGGCGAGATCATCGACCTCAGCGACGGCCCGAAGCGGTACGCGGGCTGGTCGTCCTGCTTCCGCCGGGAGGCGGGCAGCTACGGCAAGGACACCAGGGGCATCATCCGGGTGCACCAGTTCGACAAGATCGAGATGTTCGTCTACTGCGACCCGGCCGAGGCGGACGCCGAGCACCGGCGGCTGCTGGCCTGGGAGCGGGAGATGCTGGCCGCCATCGAGGTGCCGTACCGGGTCATCGACGTCGCCGCGGGCGACCTGGGCAGCTCGGCCGCGCGGAAGTTCGACTGCGAGGCGTGGGTGCCGACCCAGGGCGCCTACCGGGAGCTCACCTCGACCTCGAACTGCACCACCTTCCAGGGCCGCAGGCTCTCCGTCCGGTACCGCGACGCGGACGGGAAACCGCAGATCGCGGCCACCCTGAACGGCACGCTGGCGACCACCCGCTGGATCGTCGCGATCCTGGAGAACAACCAGCGCGCGGACGGCTCGGTGCGGGTGCCGGAGGCGCTGGTGCCGTTCGTGGGTACCGAGGTGCTGAAACCGCAAACCAGGACACCGGCATGACGCCGCGGTAGCCGGACGTTCGCCGGGGTCCGAAAACGGGGATCGGGCTGTGGCCGCGGTGGGTTGCCTCTACCCTGTTCTCGTGCGAGGAATCGGGTCTCGCGGCGATACCCGAACCCGGGTGCGGGCCGCGTCTGCGCTGGCGACGGCCATGGTCATGTCCAGGACCACCGGCGCCTTCTATGTCATGGGCGGCGCCCTCGGGCTGCTGCTCACCGCGATCGCGCCGGGCGACGAGGGCAACCGCGTGCTGGTCGGCAGCGCGGCGGCGGTCGCGCTGCTGCTCGGGCTGAGCCTGCTCGGCTGGGGCCCGCGGATGCCGCACAACGTGCACCACGCCTACGTCGCCATCGCGACCGTGCTGGTGACGGTCGCGGTGCACTCCTTCCCGAACACCGTCGGCGCGATCAGCCTCGCCGCCTTCTACGTCTTCGTCGCCTGCGACGCCGCGCTCTTCTTCGCCTGGCCGCTCGCGGTCGCGCACATCGGCTTCGCCATGGTCATGTGTCTGTGGGCGCTGCCGACCAGGGACCTGCCCAGCTGGTCCGGGGTGATCCCGGCGGGCGTGACCTTCGGCGTCGGCGTTGTGGTCGGCATCCTGACCAGGATGGCCTCCGAGGCCGATATCGACACCCTGACCGGGCTGCTCAACCGGCGCGGCTTCGACCGGTTGCTGAACGCCGCGATCGAGCACGCCGGGCGCTCCGGGCAGAGCCTGGCGCTGGTCCTGGTCGACCTGGACCGCTTCCGCAAGATCAACGACCACCTCGGGCACCGGGCGGGCGATGCCGTGCTGCAGCGGGTCGCCGACGCCTGGACCGAGCTGCTCGCGCCGGACCAGCGGCTGGCCAGGTACGGCGGCGACGCCTTCGCGCTGCTGCTGCCGAACACCACCGAGCAGGCGGCCATCCTGCTCACCGAGCGGCTGCGCGCCGCCGTCACCACCGGCTGCTCGGCGGGCGTCACCTCGTGGCAGCCGGGGGAGTCCGGCTCGCTGCTGGTCAGCCGCGCCGACGTCGGGCTGTACCGGGCCAAGCAGGGCGGCCGGAACCGGACGGTGCTGGAGTCCTCGCGGCAGCAGCCGCTCGCGGTGGAGCTGCGCGAGGCCATCGACAACGGCACCCTAGACGTGCACTACCAGCCGATCGTCAGCCTGACCGAGGGCGGCGGCAAGGCGGTCGGCGTCGAGGCGCTGCTGCGCTGGTCGCCGACGGCGCAGCCGGACGTCACCACCGAGGGGCTGATCCGGGTCGCCGAGGAGTACGACCTCATCTCCGACCTGGACGAGCTGGTGCTGCGCCGGGCCTGCGCCGACGCGGCCCGGCTGCAGGAGACCTTCGCCCAGCTCGACCTGACGCTGAACGTCAATGTCAGCGGGCTGGAGCTGGCCGAGACCGAGTACGCGGACCGGGTGGCGGGAATCCTGGAGCACACCGGCTGGCCCGCCGACCAGCTGGTGCTGGAGGTGACCGAGAGCGAGCTCGCCGCCGAGTCGCAGACCGCCATCGCCAACCTGCACACGCTGCGCGAGCGCGGGGTCAGGATCGCCATCGACGACTTCGGCACCGGCTACTCCTCGCTGAGCAGGCTGGCCACGCTGCCCAGCGACATCATCAAGGTCGACCAGTCCTTCGTCGCCGCGATCCGCTCCGACTCGCCAGCGCCGCCGCTGCTCGGCGTGATCGCGGCGCTGAGCAACGCGCTCGACCTGCAGGTGATCGCCGAGGGGGTGGAGACCGAGTACCAGGCCGCGGTGCTGACCGAGCTCGGCTTCGCGCTGGCGCAGGGGTACCACTACAGCGATTCGCACCCGGTCGCCGAGCTGATCACCGACCTGAACAGCGGGCGCCCCGAGCTCACCGCGGAGCCGAGCGCCCCGCCGCCGCGCACCGGCGACGACGACACGCACGAGACCGCCGACGGGTGGCTCCCGCTCGGCTGAGCGGAAATCCCGTTGACCGGCCACCGGGGTGCGCGCAGGATGAACGCATGCACCTGCTGATCTACGCCTGTTGATCTCTGCTCCGCCGCGCTGAGCGCGGCCGCACCGAGGCGGGGCTCGCGCTTCGCGCGGTGCTCTACACCGGCACGCGCGACTTCGTGCCGTTCTACGCGCTGTACGCGCTGCTCTTCGCCGACCACGGGCTGAGCACCGCGCAGATCTCCTCGCTGCTCGCGCTCTGGTCGGGGACGGCGTTCCTGCTCGAGGTGCCCTCCGGGGCGTGGGCCGACGCCTACTCGCGGCGGGCGCTGCTGATCCTGAGCGGGCTGCTGCTGGTGGCCGGGTTCGCGCTCTGGACGGTGTGGCCGGGGTACCTCGGCTTCGCCCTCGGGTTCGTGCTGTGGGGTGCGGCCGGGGCGCTCTCCTCCGGCACCTTCGAGGCGCTGCTCTACGACGAGCTCACCGCGCTCGGGGCGGCCGGGCGGTACCCGACGATCCTCGGCCGGACCAGGGCGGCCGGTGAGTTCACCGTCGTCATCGCCATCCTCGCCGCTGCTCCGCTCTACGCCTGGGGCGGGTACGCGCTGGTCGGCTGGGTGAGCACCGGGCTCGCCGCGGTGCACACGCTGGCCGCGTGCGCGCTACCCGCCGCACCGCGGGTCGTCGGGGTCGCGGATGTCCCGGAGGACGGGGAGATCGTGCTGGCCGAGGCGGCCGTGCCCGCTGGGGATACGCCCCGTGCCGATTCGGAGCGGCTCGGCACTCCGGCCGCTTCGCCAGAAGCTGCCGCGGATGCGGGGGTCGGGGGGCGCTGGGTCGCCATGCTGCGCAGCGGGATCGGGGAGGCGCTCACGCACCGGAGGGTGCGGCGCGGCGTGCTGCTGGGGGCGGCGCTCTACGGAATCACCTCCTACGACGAGTACTTCGGGTTGCTCGCCGCGGCGGGCGGCGCCACCACGGCGGTGGTACCGCTGCTGGTCGGCGTGACCGTGGTCGGCTCGCTGCTGGGCTCGCTGGCCGCGGGCCGTACCGAGAACCTCTCCGGACGTACGCTCGGCGCGCTCGTCGGCGCGGGGGCGCTGCTGCTCGCGGCGGGCTCGCTCGCGGCGGGCGGCGTCGGCGGCGCGGTGGCGGTGCTCGCCGGATTCCTCGCCATCGCCGTCGGGTACGGCGTCGGGGTGAACGCGGAGGTGGTCGCCGACGCCAGGCTGCAGGAGGCGATCGACGGCCCGGCCCGCGCCACCGTCACCTCGGTCTCCGGGCTGCTCTCCGAGGTCGTCGCGCTGGCGGTGTTCGGCTTCGTCGCGCTGGCGACGGCGGTGCTCTCGCTGCCGGTGACGATGGCGCTGCTCGGCCTCTCGGTGCTCGGTATCGCGGCGGTCACCCCGCGCTGGCTGCCACCCCGGCGGTAGCGTGCCGTGGGTGACCGGACGCACGCGCATCGGGGTGCTGCTCGGCTTCGGGATCGGCGCCGGGGTCGCCGTGCAGGCCAGGATCAACGGCGCGCTCGGCGCCCGGCTGCAGGACGGCATCGCCGCCGCGACGGTGAGCTTCGCGGTCGGGCTGCTGGCGCTGCTGCTCGCCGCGCTGCTCGATTCCCGGGTGCGCGCCGGGCTGCGCCGGGTGCGGGTCGCGGTCGCCGATCGTTCGCTGCGCCCGTGGCAACTGCTCGGCGGGGTCTGCGGCGCCTTCTTCGTCACCGGCCAGGGGCTCACCGTCGCGGCCATCGGGGTCACCGCCTTCACCACCGCGGCGGTGGCCGGGCAACTTGTCAGCAGCCTGGTGGTGGACCGGCTCGGGCTCGCACCGAGCGGCCGCACCCCGGTGACGCCGCGGCGGCTGGCGGGCGCGGCGCTCGGCATCGGCGCGGTGGCGCTGGCCGCCGTCGGGCAGCACGGCGCGCCCGCAGGCGCGGTGCCGCTGCTGCCCGGGGTCCCGCCGGTGCTGCTGGTGCTGCTGCCCGCGCTGGCCGGGGTCGGGCTGGCCTGGCAGCAGGCGGTGAACGGGCGGGTCGGCGCGGTCGGCGGGCCCGCCGCCGCGGCGCTGGTGAACTTCGTCGTCGGGCTGTTGCTGCTGGTCCCGGTGGCGGCGGTGGTGGCGGCGGTGCGCGGGCTGCCGTCCGCGCCGCCCACCGAGCCCTGGCTCTACCTCGGCGGGCTCATCGGCGTGGTCTTCATCGCGGTCGCCGCGCTCGCCGTGCGCTGGATCGGCGTCCTGCTGCTCGGCCTCACCTCGGTGGCGGGGCAGCTCACCGCCGCCGTCCTGCTCGACGTGCTCACCCCCACCGGCCCCGGGCTCTCCGCCACCGCGCTCATCGGCTGCCTGCTCACCCTCGTCGCCGTCCTCGCCGCCACCCGAACCCGGGAATCCTGATCGGTTCTCCGCAACCGTTCGGCGAACGCGGTGCGATGTGGTTGGGTGCCTGCATGCTGATCGAATACGGAGTGTGGGTGTCCCGGTTGATGCTCGGCATGGTGTTCGGGCTTGCCGCGGCGGGGAAGTTCCTGGACGGCGCGGCGACGCGGAAGGCGGTGGGGGAGTTCGGGGTACCGGTGCGCGCGGTACCGGCCGTCGCCGCCGGGCTGCCCTGGCTGGAGGCGGCGCTCGCGGCCGGGGTGCTGATCCGGCCGCTCGCCGGGGTCGCGGCGGGCGCGGCGGTGCTGGTCCTGCTGGTCTTCACCGGGGCGGTGCTGCGGCTGCTGCGCGCTGGCGAGCGCCCGGCCTGCGCCTGCTTCGGCGCGAGCGAACAGCCCATCGGCCGGGTGACGCTGGTACGCAACGGGATTCTGCTCGCGCTCGCCGCCGTCGTGCTGCTCGGCGCGGTGCGCTACCCCGATGTCCCCGCGATCCTGCCCGCGGACAACACCTTCGGGCTCACCCTCTTCGCACTGCTCGCCGCGGTGCTGCTGTGGCTGGTCGGCGAGCTGCGCGCGGTGCGGCGCAGGCTGGACCAGCAGGCGCTCACCACCCTGGGTGCCGAGGGGTTGCCCGCCGGTGCGGTGGCGCCGGAGTTCGAGCTGCGCCCGGCCGATCCCGGCGCGGCCGCGGTGACGCTCGCCGACCTGCTGGCCGCGGGCCGGGGCGTCCTGCTGGTCTTCGTGCACCCCGGCTGCGAGCTGTGCGCGGCGCTGGCCAGGGAGCTGCCGCGCTGGCAGCGCCGGGTGGCGGACACGCTCACCATCGTGGCGGTCGGCAACGGCGACCCGGCGGAACATGCCGCGTGGGGTGCGGAGCAGCAGCTCGGCGAGATTCCGGTCCTGGTCCAGCAGGGAAACGAGGCGGCGCTGCGCTACCGGGTCCGCGGAACCCCGTCCGCGGTCCTGATCGACCGGGAAGGCCGGATCGCCGCCCCGGTCGGGCGCGGTGCGATGGCCGTCCGAGAGCTGATCCGGCACCCGAAGTTGGCCGCCCCGCGGTAACCCGCGAGGGTACCGGGGAGTGTGCCCGAAATTCGCTGCAACTCAATCAATGTCGCGCCCGGCGCTGTCAACCCCCATTACGATCGGCGGCGCAAGGCTCCATCGCCCGACGACTTCGAGGTGACACATGGCTGACTTCGCGTTCACGGACTACTCCGGCAAGGAGTTCATCATCCGGCTCAACAACGACCAGCGGATCGAGGAGGCCAGGCGCATCCTGGCCGGGGAGGAGACGATGTCGGTCCACGTCATGGGCCGCATCCGCAAGCAGCGGGTGGACTACAACCCGCAGTGGGACTTCCACCTCGACCCCGACACCATCACCTTCTTCACCATGGCGATCGAGGTGTGCGACGCCTCGATCACCTACGTCGAGGACCACCTGGACGAGGCCTGCGGCGCCTTCCTGCCCGGCTGCTTCTGGTGCCCCTGGTCGTCCAAGCTGACCAGGGAGGTCACCGCGCGCGTCAGCGCCTGACCACCGCGGTCCGCGGGCCCGCCCGCTGCGGGGCGGGCC
>NZ_JBHVAK010000088.1:0-20746 GCF_042667085.1 Nocardia sp. NPDC057353 | reverse complement strand
GGGCCGGTTGTCGGCCGAACGGGCTGCGCCGCAATGCTTTCGGGAAGGGAAATTCCCTGCGGTCAGGTGCGCGCCGCGAGCCGGTGCAGCGCGGTGCGCAGCCCGGTGTGCGGCCGCCCCGGGATCCGGACCGGCGGCAGCGGGGTGTCCGCGAACTTCCGCTCGGAGGCGGTCTCCGGCGCGTCGTGGCAGTCCCGGCTGAGGAAGCGGTCCGGCAGCGACAGCTTGTGGATGGTGCGCAGCGTGAGCAGGTACTGGGCGAGCAGCGGCCCGCTGGTGTAGGGCAGGTCGTAGCGCTCGCAGACCGCGCGCACCCGCACCGCGATCTCGGCGTACCGGTTGCTCGGCAGCTCCGGGAACAGGTGGTGCTCGATCTGGTAGCAGAGGTTGCCGCTGAGGAAGGCCAGCGTGCGCCCGGCGTCGAAGTTGGCGGTGCCGAGCATCTGGCGCAGGTACCACTCCGCGCGGCTCTCCCGCTCGGTGACGCTGGCGTCGAACTTCTCCGCGCCGTCCGGGAAGTGCCCGCAGAAGATCACCAGGTAGGCCCAGATATTGCGGATGACGTTGGCGGCGGCGTTGGCCGCCAGCGTGCGCTTCCAGCGCCGCCCGCTCAGCAGCGGCAGCAGCAGGTAGTCCTTGCCGAGCTGGCGCAGCATCTTGCCGCGGATGGCGGCCAGGTGGCCGCGGCGCTCGTTCCTGCTGATCGAGCGGTCCAGCTCGGCGTAGAGGCCGTGCAGCGCGATGCCCCACTCGAAGGTCAGCGCGAGCAGCAGGTTCTGCACCGGGGCCAGCAGGTGCGCCGGGCGCCACTCCTGGTCGCGGGTGACCCGCATGATGCCGAAGCCGAGGTCCTCGTCGTGGTCCAGCACGTTGGTGTAGACGTGGTGCTGGTAGTTGTGCGAGTAGCGCCAGTGGGCGGAGGCGCCCATCATGTCCCACTCCCAGGTGGCCGAGTGGATCTCCGGATCGTTCATCCAGTCCCACTGGCCGTGCCCGATATTGTGCCCGAGCTCCATGTTCTCGATGATCTTGGCGAGCGCGGTCCCCGCGGTGCCGAGTGCGACCGTGGTCCGCGACCGGCCGAAGACGGTCAGGGCGCGGGAGACCACGTCGAGGGCGCGCTGCGCGGCGATGGTGCGCCGGATGTAGGCGGCGTCCTTCGCGCCGAGGCCGGCCACGATATCGGCGCGGATGGCGTCGAGCTCGCGCCCGAGTTCGTCGATGTCGGCGGGGCTCAGGTGCGCGTACGCACCGACCTGGGTGATGGCGATGAGGCTGTCCTCCCGGGATGCCGGCGATCAGCGCCGGGGGCGGCGGCTCGGGGCGGGTTCGGTGTCGCGCGGCTGCGCGGAGCCCGGGTTGCTGAACACCGGGGTCGGCACCGCGCCGGTGTCGGGCTGCTGCGCGGTCTGCTCGGCTGCCGGGGCATGGCTGAACAGTTCGGGCATGTCGTTGCTGGTCACAGGGTCCTCGAGATCGAATGCGGGGAGCGGGGCTCCGGGTGTGCGGCTCGGCGGCGCGGAAGGGGCCGCCGGGCGGTCGCGGCGCGGGCCGTGGTCCGGAGTACTCCTGTCCTGATCGTGCCGTGCGCCGTGGGGGGTCCGGTGCCGCGCGCCGCGTGGAGGCCGCGATAGGTCTTCCGGATAACCCCACCCTACCCGGCCCGGCGCCGAACGTCGGAGTGGTGCGCCGGGAACGAATCGGGCGAAATCGGACATTTCGCACCTCGTGTTGCGACGCAACACTTTTCACCGGCCAGTGGTGGCACGCCGCAGCGTACGGGTTTCGCCGGAGGCCGGTAGCGCGTAGGGTTCGACAGGTAAGGCCGCCGCGAGCCGATGATTCGACATTTTTTCTTCCGGTTGTCGCGGGGCGGCCCGCCGTAGAACCCTCTGGGTGGAGTGAACCGCCGATCAGGGTCGGATGGGTCTGAACTCTGCGTTTCGCAACGGAAGGTGCTCTCGTGCGCCCGACGAATACTGCTGTCCGCGCCCGGCGCGGAACCGATTCCTACGACGACCTCGAGCCCCGCCTGGCCGAACTGGCCGCGCTCGACGAGAACGACCCCGCCCGCGCCCGGCTGCGCGGCGAGATCATCACCGCGGCGCTGCCGCTGGCCGAGCACATCGCCGCCCGCTACGGCGGCCGCGGCGAGTCGCTGGAGGACCTGACCCAGGTCGCGACGGTCGGGCTGGTCCAGGCCGTCGACCGCTTCGACCCTGCGCTCGGCAGCCCGTTCCTCGCCTTCGCGGTGCCCACCGTCATGGGGGAGGTGCGCAGGCACTTCCGCGACCGGGCCTGGGGCGTGCGGGTGCCGCGGCCGGTCAAGGAGCTGCAGCAGCGGCTCGGCGGCACCGTGGAGCTGCTCTCGCAGCGGCTGCAGCGGATGCCGACGGCCAGGGAGATCGCGGCCGAGCTCGACGTGGACGTGGTCGAGGTCACCCAGGCGCTGCTGGCCCGCAACGGCTACCGCTCGGAGTCGCTGGAGGCGATGAGCGCGGGCTCGGACGAGTCCGGCTCAACCCCGACGAGCGTCGAGCAGCGCAGCGGCGCCGTCGACCCCTCCTACCGCCTGCTGGAGGACGCCATGACGGTCGGGCCGCTGCTGCGCGCGCTGCCCGAGCGGGAGCGGCAGATCCTGGTCTGGCGGTTCTTCGAGAACCTCACCCAGAGCCAGATCGCGGAGCGGCTCGGCATCTCGCAGATGCAGATCTCGCGGATTCTGAGCCGGACCCTGGAGCGGCTGCGCGAACAGGCGCTCGCCGAGCCCGCGGCCTGAGCGGGCGGGCCGCGCCCGCGTGCGAACCGAGCGGTGGCCCGCCCGCGGGCACTCCGTCCGCCGCATCGGTGTCGCGCACCTCCACCGTGGCGGACGATCATACCGTAGAACAGTCAGGAATGGTCGGCAACATAATCCACCTAATTCGCTGGTGGAGTGGCAGTTTCGGCTGCCGAGCGCGATGATTTCTCGTTGATTTCGATGCTCCGGGTATGGTGACGCGCGGTCGGCGGCGATTGACTATGATGAACGATGTAGTTCACTGGAGTACGTCACGCGGTTCAGCCAGCAGCCGTGCGAGGGCGGGTACGACCTGCCTCGGCACCGGACAGAGGGCGGGTGACACGTGCAGAACCTCACGTTCGACAGCACGAACCTGGGCGAGACCGAAGAGTTCCTGAACCGGAACTACACCAGCATGCAGATCGGCAACGACAGCCCGCGCGCGGCCGAGGCGCACGTCCGCCGCGACGTCCTCGGGCCGGTCAGCCTGGATCGGCTGCACCTGGGCTTCGACATGGCCTACGACGCCGACCCGCTGAACCAGGTCTGCCTGGTCAGCGTGTACACCGGCGCGGTCGAGGAGAACTACCACGACACCGGGCCGGACACCTTCCTCCCCGGCGAGACGGGGCTGCTGACCCCGCACGACCTGCCGTACTCCGGGGTCATCCGCTCCTCGCGCTACGACATCACGATGTTCGACCCGGCCCTGCTGGACCGGGTGGCCGCGCGCGGCGGGCAGCCGGTCCGGCTCGCCGGCCACCGCCCGCTCGACGCCGCCGCGGGCCGCAGGCTCACCGCGGTGATCAAGCACCTGCAGCAGATCGCGGCCGACCCCGAGTTCGCCGCCGCCCCGCTGGTCGCGAGCACCGCCGCCGACTACCTGGCCGCCACCGTGCTCGCCACCATGCCCACCACCGCGCGCACCGACCCCACCGCCACCGACCGCCGCGACGCGCGCCCCGACACCGTGCGCCGCGCCGTCGCCTACCTGGAGACGCACCTGCGCGAGGACATCGCGCTCGCCGACGTCGCCGCGGCCGCCTTCGTCACCCCGCGTGCCCTGCAGCTCGCCTTCCGCAAGCACCTCGATACCACCCCGCTGCAGTACCTGCAGCGGCTGCGGCTGCACGCCGTGCACGAACAGCTCACCGCCGCGGGTCCCGGCACCGGCCGGACCGTCGCCGCCATCGCCAGGGAGTGGGGCTTCGCGCACGCGGGCCGCTTCGCCGTCGCCTACCGCAAGGCCTACGGCCGCTCCCCGAGCGACACCCTGCGCAGCTGACCGCCCGCGGGTGTCGGGGCCGCGCTGCGGGGTAGCTGCCCGGCATGGACCTGCACACCGCACTGCGAACCGCCGAATCCGCCGGACGCCTCGACCCGGCCGCCGCCAGGGTGGCCGAGGTGGTGGCAGGCGCCGTCGGGGAGGGCAGGGCCGCGGGGCTGCTCCGCGGCTCCTGGCTCGGCCACCCCGTGCACCCGCTGCTGGTGACCGTGCCGATCGGCGCCTGGACCGCTTCGCTGGCCCTGCGCGCGCTCGGGCAGCCGGAGGCCGCCCGCAGCCTGATCGGGCTCGGCCTGGCCGGCGCGGTGCCGACCGTCGTCACCGGCTGGGCCGAGTTCCCCACGCTCGGCACCGAGGCGCGCCGGGTCGCGCTGATCCACGCCGCCGCCAACGCCGCGGCCGCCACCCTGTTCCTGAAGGCGTACCGGGCGCGCGGCGGCCGGGCCGCGACCACCTGGAGCCTGCTCGGGCTCGCCGCCATGGGCGTCGGCGGCGCGCTCGGCGGACACCTGTCCTACGCCCTCGGCGCGGGGGTGTACCGCTACCAGGAAGGCGCGCGCCGCTGAGCCGCCCGCCCGGTTTGCCCGGTGCGGGGCCGGGGTAGGCGGTCGGCGATTCCCGGAGTGAGAGGAGACGCCGATGGCGCGCACACTGGCCACCCAGACCGAGGCCGAGCTGGGCGGGGCGCGCAGCGTGCTGGTCATGCAGCGCCGCGACCACCAGCAGCTGGACCGGCTGCTGCACCGGATCGCCGCGACCGGCGGGGTCGAGCGGCAGGAGACGCTGACCGCGCTCTGCCGCCTGGTCTTCCCGCACGCCTTCGCCGAGGAGGCGGTGCTCTGGCCGGTGCTGCGCCGGGTCCTGCCGGACGGTCACGAACTGACCCTGCGGGTCGAGCAGGAGCACCAGGAGATCAACGAGCTCTTCACCGAGCTGGAGACGACCGAGTCGGACACCCCCGCCTACGAGGAGCTGCTGGTCCGGATCACCGCGCTGCTGCGCGCGGACGTGCGTGACGAGGAGGACCTCCTGCTGCCCCGGCTGCAGCAGGTCATGGATGTCGCCGCGCTGCGCCGGGTCGGGCTCGCGTGGATGCTGGTGCGCCGCACCGCCCCGACCCGCCCGCACCCCGTCGTCGCCCGCCGCCCGCCGGGCAATTCCCTTGCCGCGCTGCCGCTCTCGCCGCTGGACCGCTCCAGGGACCGGCTCGACCAGCTGGCCCGCCGCGCCCCGGACCGGATCTCCCGCGGCTGCGCGCGGGTGAGCCGCGCGCCGGCCGCGACCGCGGGTGCCGTCGAGCACCTGCCGCCGCTGCGCCGCGGCGAGGACCCGTCGACCAGCGCCTGATCGGCGTGCCCGGCAGCGGAAACCGGGTTTCGGATCCGCTGCCCGGGTAGTCGCCCGGTGGCGGTGCCCAGTGCGGTGCACCGCGTTCCGACCGCTCACGACACGTCGAAGGACGAATTCCATGAGCACACGCGACACCACGGCCCTGCTGACCCAGCTGCGTGCCGTCCGCGACCTGACGCACACCGAGATCCAGATCGCCGAGACCAGGACCGCCCAGGCCAGGACCGACGCGGTCCGCCGCGAACTCACCGAGAACGCCGAGAACGCCCGCGCCCGCGCCGCCGCGCTGGAGGCCGTCATCCGGCAGCTGGGCGGCGTCCCGCAGCTGATCGGCCCGCTGCTCGGCCGGGCCACCGCCGCGGTGAAGGCGCTCGGTGAGCAGGCCCAGCCGCTGGACGAGGCGCTGCTCGGCGACCTCGCGCTCGAGCACCAGCTGCTCGACCGCGCCCGCTACCTCAAGGCGCTCGCCGCCGCCGCGGAGCACCCGACCGCGGAGGCGCTGGCCGACCGGCTGATCGGTGCGCACACCGCCACCGTCGACTGGCTCTCCACCGTGCTCGCCGAGGAGGCGCTCGGCGGCCCGGCCGCGCTGCGCCGCACCCCGCTGCAGGCCGCGACCGGCACCGCGGTGAAATTGGTGAACCTGCCGGTCAACTGGTCGGCGCGGCGCATCGACCGCGCGCTGGACACCGTCCGTGCCACCCGCCCCGCCGTCGACCAGCTGCTCGCCCGCGGCGCGCACGCCTCCACGGTCGCGGCGAAGGCCGCGACCGCCGCGGGCGATTCCGCGCTGCGCACCGCCGAGCTGGTCACCACCGACGAGGGCGAGGACGGCGCCGCCGCGGCCGTGCACCGGGTGCGCACCGCCACCGGGCTGCTCGACCAGGACGAGCTGCCCATCCACAACTACGACCGGCTCAACGCCACCCAGACCATCCGGGCCATCCGTGAGCTGGCGGAGCCCGGCGACATCCGCGCCGTGGTCGCCTACGAGGAGGCGCACCGGAACCGGCACGGGGTGGTCTCCGCCGCCCAGACCCGGCTCGCGGCCATCGCCCAGGACGTGGCCGGGCTCGACTGACACCCCGCGGACATCGCTCCGGTTCTCCCGGAACCGGGGCGGATGCCGCACCGGCGAGATGAGGAGAACGAACGATGCGGTGCCACAGGGGGATTCCGACATGACCGAGAAGCAGCGGCCGCTCGGCGGCTACCTCGCGACCCTGATCGCCTACGGCGTGGTCGTGCTCGGCACGGTGCTGCTCGGCAGCGCCACCGGCAAGCGGCTGCCGCGCGGCATGGGCACCGGGGAGCTGCTCGGCACCGCGCTCGCCGCGCACAAGGTGTCCCGGCTGGTCACCAAGGCCGCGGTCACCGCGCCGGTCCGGGCGCCGTTCACACGCCCGACCGGCGAGGACGGCGGCCCCGGTGAGGTGAGCGAGGCGCCGAGGGCGAGCTCCGGGCTCCGGCACAGCCTCGGCGAGCTGCTCAGCTGCCCCTTCTGCCTGGACGTCTGGGTGATCACCGGCTTCACCGTCGGGCACGTCTTCCTCCCGCGCGCCACCCGCCTGGTCACCGACGCCGTCGCCGCCCTCGCGGGCGCGGACTTCCTGCACCTGGCGTACGCCACCGCGCAGCAGATCGCCGAGGGCGAGATCCCGCTCGCTGCCGCGTAGCGGGGGTGTTCCGACCGCGCCGCAGAATCCTCGCTTGCGCAGAGGAGAATGGCATTGACGCTTGAGGAAAGCGTTGTTACCGTTCTGGGCACCGAACGATAGGTGTCGGTTCAGCGCGGAATTCAGGGGCTCGCCATGACCAGTACTCTCGATGCCACAACCGATCCGGCGCTCGACGGAGCCCGGCTCTGGTTGGCCGCCCTCGACGAGGCGTTCGCCACCCGCGACCGCGGCCGGTTCGAGGCGCTCTTCCTGGAGGAGAGCTTCTACCGGGATCTGGGCGCGCTCACCTGGAACTTCCGCCAGGCGGCAGGCCGCGGCGCGCTGATCGACCTGATCCTGGGCTGCGTCGACGGCACCGCGCCGCGGAACTTCCGCGTCGACGACGGCAAGCCGACTGCCCCGGTCATCACCCAGGAAGAGGGCGGGCCGCGGGTGCTCGAGGTCTTCCTCGCCTTCGAGGTCGACGCGGGCACCGCCGACGGCCTCGCCTACCTCGTCGAGGACGCCACCGCCGCGACCGGCTGGCGGGCCGTCAACCTGCTCACCCGTATCGACGGCCTGCGCGACCACGCCCCGCACTGGCCGCGCCGCGACCGCTTCGACGACACCCACCCCGATGTCCGCTGGTCCGAGTACCGGGCGGGCGAGTCGAGCTTCACCGACTCCGACCCGGACGTGCTGCTCGTCGGCGGCGGCCAGTTCGGGGTGATGATGGCGGCGCACCTGAACCGGCTCGGCGTGCCGAATGTGGTGGTCGACAAGCACGAGCGGGTCGGCGACACCTGGCGCAAGCGCTACGAGTCGCTGCTGCTGCACCAGCCGCACGGCATGCTCTACTTCCCCTTCCTGAAGTTTCCGGACAGCTACCCCGAGTACATCCCGAAGGACAAGTTCGCCAACTGGTTCGAGGCCTACGTCGAGGCGCTCGACATCAACTTCTGGACGTCATCGGTGTTCCAGGGCGGCAGCTACGACGAGGCCTCGGGCCGCTGGACCGTCCGGATCGCCCGGGCCGACGGCTCGGTCCGGGAGCTGCGCCCCCGGCACGTCGTGCTCACCACCGGCGGCAGCCAGAAGCCGCGCGTCCCCGACATCGCCGGGCTCGCGGAGTTCACCGGCGAGGTCGTGCACTCCAGCAAGTTCGTCGACGGCAGGCACTACACCGGCAAGAACGTCCTGGTCGTCGGCACCGGGACCAGCGGCCACGACATCGCGCTCGACATCCACAAGCACGGCGGCACCTCGAAGATCCTGCAGCGCTCGCCCGCGATCGTGCTCGACATCGAGACCGCGAACCTGTCGTACGCGCCGTACAACCCGCGCGACATCCCGGTCGAGCTGATCGACATCCGGTTCATGTCCGGCATGGTGTACCCGCAGCTCAAGCAGAACTTCATCGCGCAGACCAAGATCGGCGACGAGATCGACCGGGAGCTGCACGACAAGCTGCGCGCGGCGGGCATGAAGATCGGCTCCGGCCCCGAGGACACCGGGTTCTTCTACAGCTACTTCCTCACCGGCGGCGGCTACTACCTGGACGTCGGCGCGTCGCAGCGGATCATCGACGGCGATATCGGCGTCATCCAGACCGACGATGTGGAGACCTTCACCGCGACCGGGCTCCGGCTGCGCAACGGTGACGAGGTCCCCCTGGACGCGGTGGTCCTGGCGACCGGCTACGAACCGATCGAGACCGCGATCGAGGAGTGGTTCGGCACCGAGGTGCGCGACCGGGTCGGCACGGTGTGGGGCTTCGGCACCGACGGCGAGATCAACAATGTCTGGAAGCCGACGCCGCAGGACGGACTCTGGATCATGCTCGGCGCCGTCGCGCAGGCCCGCTGGTACACCCCGACCACGTCACTGCTGATCAAGGCGTATATCGAGAACCTGGTGCCGCGGGAATTCCTGGCGGAGGGCCACCCGTCGCGGACGCCGAAGGAACAGATCGTCGAGATCTGAGCGTCCACAGGTCGCGGGCCGGGTCGTAGTCGGCGAGTCCCGCGTCGGCGAAGGCCCGCAGCCAGCCGGTCATGGGCCAGCGGCCCCAGCGGCGGTGGAACACCGCGGCATTGGCGAGGATGTCGGTGCGGTGCTCGACCGGCGGATCGGAGACCGGGTGGTACTGGTGGTAGGCATCCGCGCCGCCCGCCCAGTGCAGGGGGATCCCGGCCGCGGCGGCCTTGGCGCCGAAGTCGGTGTCCTCGCCGCCGTACCCGCGGTAGCCGGGGTGGAAGCCGCCCAGCGTCCGCCAGGTCTCCGCGGTGAGCGCGAAGGACAGCGACCAGAACAGGTCGTGGTCGCCGTCGCGCACGACCCCGTCCACCCCCGGGTCGGGGCGGGCCGGGTGCGGGGCGCGCCGGTCGCCGAGGCGGGTGAGGTCGTAGCCGGCGGGCGGCGGCGGGGGTAGGTAGGTGACCGGCCCGCACCACAGGGCGGGCTCGCCGGTGGCGGCCAGGTCGTGGTAGCGGGCCAGCAGCGTCGGGCCGGGGACGCAGTCGACGTCGAGGAAGATCAGCACCTCGGCACCTTCGGCCAGCGCAGCCCGCGCGCCGAGGTTGCGGGCCGCGGCCAGGGGGAGTGGTGCGGCGCAGTCGAACTCGACCACCCGGGTCCGGTCCGCGGTGACCGCGGCGGCGAGCGCGGGGTCGCCGAGCGCCACCACGATGTGGGTGTCGGGGCGGCGGGATCCGGCGGCGATGCCGCGCAGCTGGTTGCGCAGGTGCGGCAGCCGCCCGCCGCACAGCGTGATGACCGCGGTCCTCACGATGCCTGCCGGTCGGCCAGGTCCCAGAAGGCGACGACTCCGGTCCGCACGACGGCCCTCCGGTCGGGCATGTTCTCGCGGGAGGCGTCGACCCCGGTCCGCACGACGGCCCGCCGGTCGGGCAGGTCCCCGCGGAAGGCGACGACTCCGGTTCTCATGATGCCCGCCTGTGGCGGTGGTGGGCGAGTTCCTCGATCGCGGCCGCGGCCCGGGCGGCCGCACCCTCGGTGTGCCACTCGCGCCATCGGCCCGGGTCCAGGTCGGCGGCGCGCGCCAGCAGCTCGGGCCAGTCCTGGGGGGCGGGCCAGTGCGGCGCGACCACGGCGAGCCCGGCCGCGGCCAGTGCGGCGGCGGTGGCGTGCTGCTCGCCGAACGGCCGCGCGGCGGGCACCAGCACCGCGCGGGCGCCCGCCGCGGCGATATCGGCCACCGCGCCCTGACCGCAGTGCGCCGCGACGACCCCGGCTCCGCACAGCAGCGGCCACGGGTCGTCGACCCAGGCGCCGGGGCCGAGGTGGCGCCAGCGCAGCTCCGGGTGGGCGGCGGCGAGGTCGCGCACGGCGGCGGCGCCGAACTCCGCCCCGCCCGCCCCGGCCAGCACCAGGACGTCCGGTGCGTGCGGGTCGGGTTCGCGGGTGCGGCCGGTGAAACGACTGATCCCGCCTACGTAGCGGGTCCGCGCGGCGTGCGGGCGCAGCCAGGCCGGGTCGTAGAGTTCGCGCGGCCAGGCGGCGATCAGCAGGTCGGCGATGCGGTGCACCAGCCGGTGCGGGTCGTCGACGCGCTCGCCGGGCAGGACGACGGTCGCGACCGGGACGCCGTGCAGCCGGGCCAGCAGCGCGACCTCGACCGAGACGTCGACGACCACGGCCGCCGGGCGCGCGGCCGCGATCCAGGCCGAGATCGCCGCCATCCGGTCGGTGAGTCCGGCGTCGTCGTGCGGCACCCAGTGCAGGGCGCCGCCCGCGTCGGTGCCGGTCGGGTCGGCGCCGGTGTCGTCGCGGGCCAGCGTGATCGCGTCGGCGAACCCGGCGCCCACGTCGGGCAGCGAGGTCAGCGCGGTGACCGGCAGGCGCAGGTGGGCGGCGACGGCGCGGGCGCGGTGCAGGTGCCCGCTGCCGTGGTGGTGGATGTAGTAGCCGATCATGCCGCGCCCAGCCCGGCCACCGGCGCCGCCGCGTCGATCAGCCGCCGGTAGCAGCGCAGGTAGTCCTCGACCATCCGCTGCTGGGTGCAGGCGGTGCGCGCGCGGTGCCGCACCCGGGTGCGGGGCAGCGCGGTGGCCGCGGGGATCGCGGCTGCCATGGCCGCGGTGTCGTCCGGGGCGACGAGGACGCCGCTGTGCGGGTCGAGGATCTCGGGGATGCCGCCGCGCGCGAACGCGACCACGGGGGTGCCGCAGGCCAGCGCCTCGGCGACGACGAGGCCGTAGGGCTCGTCCCAGCAGGGAGTGACCAGCGCCGCCGCGCACGAGCCGACCAGCTCGGCCAGCCCGGACTGGTGCAGGTGTCCGTGGTAGACCACGGCCGATCCCAGCCGCGGCGCGACGGCGGTGCGGAAGTAGCCGGGGTCGCTGACCGGCCCGGCCAGGTGCAGCCTGCGCCCGGCGGCCGCGGCCGCCTCGATCGCCAGGTGGGTGCCCTTCTCCGGGGTGATCCGCCCGGTCCACACCAGATCGGGGCCGCCGGGGCCGATCGGCCAGCGGTCGATGTCGATGCCGTTGCCGATCACGCCGACCTGCCCGATCGTGGGCCGCCACAGCCGGGCGGTGTGCTCGCTGACCGCCACGAACGCCGACCCGCCCGCGCCGCCCAGCGCGACCGCGGACTCCAGCCACGGGGTGGGCGGGGTGTGCAGGCTGGTCAGCATCGGCACCCCGAGACCGGCGGCCATGGCCACCGGCAGATAGTGCAGGCTGTGGTTGTGCACCACGTCGAACTCGGCGCGGCCGGTGTCCCGCAGCCGCAGCATCAACCCGAGGTAGGCGTGGTGGTCGGCGAGGAACGGCGCCGGCGCCGCCGAGGGGTCGCCCGCCGCCGCGGCGCTCGGCGCGAACGCGGGCCCGCTCACGGTGTCGGCGCCGAGCGCGGGATCGCTGCCCGCGGCGGCGAACAGCGTCACCGCGGTGCCGCGCGCCCGCAGCGCCGCGGCCAGGTGCCAGACGTGGGCCTCCAACCCGCCCGCGAACGGCTGGGCGATCGGGTGCCTGCTGGAGGCGATCAGCGCGACGCGCAGTCCGCTCACCGCAGGGCCCGCTCGTAGAGTCCCCGATGCGCGGCGGCCAGCTCGCGGCGTTCGGCCAGGCGGCCCGCCGCGGTCGCCCGCGGTGCGGGGCGGGCGGCGGTGTCCAGGACCGCGCGGCGCAGCGAGGCGGCGTCCAGGCCGTGCTCGCCGAGGCCGTAGGTCCGGCACGGGCGCTGCTGGGCGTAGTAGCCGCAGTCCGGGGCGACCACTGCGGTGCCGAGGTCGTAGCAGGCCTCCAGCCAGCCCGAGTGGGTGCCGAAGCGGTAGGGCAGCACCGAGGCCGACAGCGACGACAGGTACGCCCACAGCTGGGCGTCGGTGAAGTACTCGTGCACCTCGACCCGGACCCGCCGGCGCCGCCCGAAGGCGAGGACCGCGTTCCCGACCTCCGGGTTGTACCAGTGGTCGGCGGGGTCGAACATCTCGTCGTGCAGGTTGATCCGCAGCTCGGCGTCGGGGAGCTCGGTGACGACGCGGGCCAGCTCGGCCAGCACCGGCAGCGGGTTCATGTTCGCGCGCAGGCTCTTGACGTGCACGCCGAGCACGAACCGATCACCGGCGGGGCGGGGCGCGGCCAGCAACTCGGGCTCGACCACGTGCGGGTGCGGCAGCACCCGCGCGCGCCGTCCCCAGCGCCGCTCGATCTCCGCGGCCGCGCCGGGGGTCAGGGTGATCAGCTCGTCCGCCGCCGGGATCAGCACATCGAGCTGGGCGCGGTGGCCCGCGGGGTCGGGCTGGTGCGGGTTGCGCAGGTCGTGCACGGTGTAGACCAGCGGCTTGCCGTGCGCGTGCAGCCGCTCGGCGATCTCGCCGAGCACGGCCGGTTCGACGGTGTCGAAGCCGAAGTGGATGTGCATGAGGTCGAACTCGCGGTGGTGCTCCTCGATCCACGCGGGGTCGAGCATGAGCGGCGGCCACCAGCCGCCCGGCACGGTGCGGCCGTCCGCGGGCGGCGGGTCGGGCAGCCGCAGCACCCCGTCGTCGAGGTCGGGATCGGCGAGATGCCGGACGTAGACGTGCGAGGCGGGCACCGACGCCACCCGGATCGTGGAATGCCGGAGCGGGGCGAGGACGGTGTCGGTCATCGCCGTCCGCCGGAGAAGATCACCATGTGCAGCCGAACCTCCTGGTCGGAGTGGGCAGGACGGAGCGCGGCTACCCCGGGGAACCGGCGGGCAAACGCCGCGCGCGGGTGCGCCGCGGCGTGTCGAGCCCGGCGAAGGCGGCGGTGCCTCCGACCACGAGGATGCCGATGCTCGCCGGCACGCCGACCGCGGATTTCGATCCGCGACCCGATCGAACGATCGTCCCCTCGGCCGGCACCGCTCAGTACGCGTACTGTTCGATCTGCTCGGTCCGTTCGAAGTGGAGGTTCCCGTGGCTGGTGGTCTCGTCGCCCTGCTGGACGACGTCGCGGCGATCGCGAAGGTGGCCGCGGCGTCGATCGACGACATCGGCGCCGCGGCGGGCAGAGCCGGTATCAAGGCCGCGGGCGTGGTGGTCGACGACACCGCGGTCACCCCCCGCTACGTGCACGGGTTCTCGCCCAAACGCGAACTCCCGATCATCCGCAAGATCGCGATCGGGTCGATCCGCAACAAGCTCCTCGTCATCCTGCCGGTGGCGATGCTGTTGAGCGAGTTCCTCCCGGGGGCGCTGCCCTACCTGCTCATCGCGGGCGGCCTGTTCCTCTGCTACGAGGGCGCGGAGAAGGTGTACGAGGCGCTCACCGGCGGTCACCACGACGCCGGTGACGCACCCACGGCATCGAGCGGCCCCGAACACGAGAAGGCCATGGTGAGCGGTGCGATCCGCACCGACCTCATCCTCTCCGCCGAGATCATGGTGATCGCCCTCTCCTCGGTCGAGACCGAACCTTTCGTCACCCGGCTGCTGGTGCTGATCGCCGTCGCGTTCCTCATCACCGCCCTGGTCTACGGCGTCGTCGCGGCGATCGTGAAGATGGACGACGTCGGACTCGCCCTCGCCGAGCGCGAGTCGCGGTTCAGTCAGCGGCTCGGGCGCGGACTCGTCACCGCGATGCCGAAGGTGATGTCCGTTCTCACCGTCGTCGGGATCGCCGCCATGCTGTGGGTCGGCGGCCACATCCTCCTCGTCAATGTCGGCGAAGCCGGATTCCACTGGCCCGCCGACCGCCTCCACGACCTCGAACACTGGGCCGGAGAACTCGTTCACGGTGGGTTCGGGGGTGTCCTGTCCTGGATCGCGGGGACGGTCGCCTCCGCACTCGCCGGGCTCGTCGTGGGAGCTCTCGTCGTGCTCGTCATGCACGTCGTTCCGAAACGAAAGCCGAAGGAAGATACCGCGCACTGACCTCAGCGCAGGGAGAAGGTTCCGCATGGCTCACTACCGCACCGTCGGACGGATTCCCCGCAAGCGTCATACCCAGTTCCGGCGCGACTCCGGCGAGCTCTACTCCGAGGAACTCGCAGGCGCCGATGGCTTCTCCGGAGATTCCTCCCTGCTGTATCACCGCGGGACCCCCTCGGCCATCACGGCGGCCGAGCAGTGGGAGCCGGGCGATCCGAGCGTGGTACCCAACGTCCCGCTACTCCCGCGCCACCTGCGCCTCCACGATCTGTTCCGCGCGTCCACCGCGGATATCGTCACCGGCAGGCGGCTGGTCCTCGGCAATGCCGACGTGCGCATCTCGTATGCGGTCGCGGCGGAGCCTTCGGAGCTGTACCGCAGTGCCATCGGTGACGAATGCGTCTATATCGAGCAGGGCTCGGGTGTCCTGGAAACGGTCTTCGGCGCGCTCGACTTCCGGACCGGGGATTACGTGCTGATCCCCCGCGCCACCATCCACCGCTGGGTACCCGCGGAAGGGGCGACGGTCCGCGCCTACATCATCGAGGCGACCGGGCACATCGGACCGCCGAAGCGCTACCTGTCCCGGTTCGGACAATTCCTCGAGCACGCCCCCTACTGCGAGCGGGACCTGCACGGCCCGACGGAACCGCTGCTGCGAACCGGCGCCGACGTGCAACTCCTGGTGAAGCACCGCGGTACCGACGGAATCACCGGCACCCGCTACCTGCTGCCGACACATCCGTTCGACGTGGTGGGCTGGGACGGCTGCCTGTACCCGTACACCTTCAATATCGGCGACTTCGAGCCGATCACCGGCCGCATCCACCAGCCGCCGCCGGTGCACCAGGTGTTCGAGGGGCACAACTTCGTCATCTGCAATTTCGTGCCGCGCAAGGTCGATTACCACCCGCTCGCCGTTCCGGTCCCGTATTCGCACTCCAACACCGATTCCGACGAAGTCATGTTCTACTGCGGCGGCGACTACGAGGCGCGCAGGGGGTCGGGGATCGGGCTCGGGTCGATCTCGCTGCACCCCGGCGGGCACACGCACGGCCCGCAGCCGGGGGCGGCGGAGCGCGCGCTCGGCGCCGAGCGGTTCTCCGAGACCGCGGTCATGGTCGACACCTTCGCCCCGCTCGGGCTCGGCGCGGGCGGGCTGGCCTGTGAGGACCCGGACTACGCCTGGTCGTGGGCGTGATCACCGAGGCGCTGCCGTACGGGGTCTTCTCGGTCGGCGGTGCCGCACCGCGCGTGGGGGTCCGGGTGCGGGACGGGGTCGTCGACCTGGCCGCCGCGCTCGGCGACGAGGTGTTCGCCCGGCCGACCCTGAATGCCTTCCTGGCGCAGGGGCCGCGGCGGTGGGCCGAGATCCGCTCGCGCATCACCGAACTCGATACGCCACCGACCTACCCGCTGACCGATGTCGCGCTGCATCTGCCGGTGGAGGTCGCCGACTACGTCGACTTCTACGCCTCCGAGGAGCACGCGAGCAACCTCGGGCGGCTGTTCCGCCCGAACTCCGCTCCGCTGCTGCCGAATTGGCGGCACCTGCCGGTCGGATACCACGGCAGGGCAGGCACGGTGGTCGTCTCCGGGACCGAGGTGGTGCGGCCGTGCGGGCAGCTCGCGACGTCGGAGGGCCCCGTCTTCGGGCCCTCCCGGCGCCTCGACATCGAGGCCGAGCTGGGGTTCGTGGTGGGGGTCGGTGGGGCGCGCATCCCGCCGGACGCTTTCGCCGAGCACGTCTTCGGCGTCGTCGTGGTGAACGACTGGTCCGCGCGCGACATCCAGTCCTGGGAGTACGTGCCGCTCGGCCCGTTCCTCGGCAAGAGCTTCGCCACCTCGATCTCCCCGTGGGTGACCCCGCTGGCCGCGCTGGACGCCGCCCGCATCGCCGCCCCCACCCGGGATCCCGAGCCGCTGCCCTACCTGCGCGGTGCCGAGCCGTGGGGGCTCGATATCGATTTCACCGTCTCCTGGAACGGGCAGCTCGTCTCCCGCCCGCCGTACGCCGGCATGTACTGGACGCCCGCGCAGATGCTCGCGCACCTGACCGCCAACGGCGCCGCCGCGCGCACCGGCGACCTGTTCGCCTCCGGCACCGTCTCCGGGCCCGCGCGCGACCAGCGCGGCTCGTTCCTCGAGCTGACCTGGAACGGTGCCGAGCCGGTCGAGATCGGCGGCGAACCGCGGTCGTTCCTGGCGGACGGTGACGAGGTCACCATCGCCGCGACCGCGCCGGGGCCGGACGGCACCCGGATCGACCTCGGCGAGGTGCGCGGCCGGATCCTGCCCGCCTGACCGGGGCCGACGGTCAGGTCGGGGTGTCACCCTCGGACTGCATCTCCGCCGCCTGCTCCTCGGTGTCGGGCGGGGTCTGGTCGGTGGAGTCCGGCCGGTGCTCGACCCCGTCCCGGCCTGCTTCCACGCTGTTCTTCCGCTCCTCGCGATCGCTCATGGTCGGGGAATTGACCGCGGCGGCGCGCGGAAACGCCCGATCTCACCCTGAACGGGTGATGGCCGCGGCGGCGGGCGCGCGGATGATCGGTGACGCCGAATCCGATCGGGAGGTGCGCCGTGCATGCGAAGACCGAGTCCGCGCGGCCGAAGCGGTCACTGTTGGCCAGGGTGTCGGTCGGGCAGTGGCTGGCGCTGGTGTTCGTGGTGCTGGCGCTGATCTTCGTGCTCTCCAACCGCAGGCAGGTGCAGATCGAGTTCCTGCTCGTGACCGTGACCTCGCCCATGTGGCTCATCCTGCTGATCATGTTCCTGATCGGGCTGCTCAGCGGGGTGCTGCTGATGCGGAAGAAGGGACGCGCGCCGCGCTGAGCCGGGGGCTCAGTTCGCGGTGGGCCGCCAGGTCGTGACCGCCCACATCACCGCCGCGCTCAGCGCGATCACCAGGATCGACCAGGCCGGGTAGTAGGGCAGCGACAGGAAATTGGCGACGATGGCGAGCGCGGCGATCAGCACCGCCGCGAACCGGCCCCAGCGGGTGCCGAGGAGCAGCGCCACCGCGCAGATCGCGAGCGCCGCGCCGATCACCACGTGGATCCAGCCCCACGCGGACGGGCCGAGTCGGTACAGGTACTCGACGTCCGGCAGGTAGAGGTCGTCGTGCAGCAGCGCGACGATGCCCTGCAGCACCGAGACGGTCGCCAGGGTCAGCAGCATCACCCCCGCGGCCAGCGCCGTGCCCTTGGCCAGGCCCTGACGCACGTCGAACGGCTCCGCGGCCGCGACGCTGCCCCGCGGTGGATTCGATGAAGCGGTCATGACATCTCCTCGGTGTCGGTGCGGGTCACCCGGATCGGATGAGGGCGGCGCGGGCCGCCGGGGGTGAGGCTGAGGGGGTCAGCCGGACCCGCGAGAGAGGACTTACCGTGTCGTTCTGGGAGATCGTCGGAGTCGTTGTGGTGTCGTTCCTGTTCGCGGCCTACCTTATCGTGCTGTTCCGGATCGTCACGGATCTCTTCCGTGACCACGCGACGTCGGGGTGGGCGAAGGCGGGCTGGATCGTTGCGCTGGTCGTGCTGCCGCTGCTCGCCGCGGTGCTCTACGTGGTGCTGCGCGGGCCGGGCATGGCCGAGCGCGCGCAGGCCGCCTCGCTGCGCGAGTGGGAGGCGCGCAACGACTACATTCGGGTGATCGCGGGCACCGACGCGGTGTCGCAGATCGGCGAGGCGGGCCGGTTGCTGGACAGCGGCACGATCACCGAGGCCGAGTTCGCGCGGATCAAGGACTCGGTGCTCGGCCGCTGAGCGCGCGCCGGGGTCGGTCAGAGCAGCCCGGCGCGGCGCGCGTGCTGCAGCGTGCCCGACCGGCTGCTGGTGCCGAACTTGGCGTAGATCCGGCGCAGGTGGGTCTTCACCGTATTCACCGAGACGCCGAGCGTGTCGGCGATCTGCCGGGCGGTGCGGCCGCTGGGCAGCTGGGCGAGCACGGTGCGCTCGGTCTCGGTGAGCAGCGGGGCGGCGGAGCGCTCGGCGCCGGGGTTGCTGCGGATCTCGGCGGCGAAGGCGTTGTGCTCGGTGAAGGTGCCCGCGTCGTCGTCGAGCATCTCCAGGATGCCCGGCGTCTCCAGGAACGGGCGCACGATCCGCTCCGGCGCGGCGAGCTCCAGCGCGCGCCGCAGCGCCGCGCGCGCCTTGCCCGCGGTCCCCAGCGCGGTCTGCGCGTTCGCCTCCAGCAGCTGCACCAGCACCGCGTGCTGCGGAGCCGTCGCGGCCGGGTCGCGCTGCAGCGGATCGAGCAGGGCGCGGGTGAGGTCGGGGCGGTGCAGCCCGGCGGCGAGCACCGCCCTGGCCAGCACGACGCCGGGGCGGTCGCCGAGTTCGGTGCTCGCGTGGCCGAGCAGCAGCCGGGCGGTGCGCGGGGTCCCGGCCGCCACCAGCAGCCGGACCACGTGCGGCAGCAGCAGCTCGGTCGCGGTGCGCTCGGGCAGCGCGGCGGTGCGCAGCAGCGCGGTGACGTGGTGGCGGAGCGCGTCGGCGCGGCGGTGCCGGTCGGCGTCGTCGCCGGTGGCGGCGAGGCCGTCGAGCACGGCCCGGACCGGGCCGGGCGGCTCCGCGGCCCGCGGCGGCTCGGTGCCGCGCAGGAAAGCGATGTAGGCGGCGGCCGAATCCGCCTCGCCGAGCACGGCACCGAGCCCGGCGGTCGCCGCCGTCGCCCGCGCCGCGGCGGCCTGCTCGGCGCAGGCGGTGAGCCGCCCGCTCCAGCTCAGCAGCACCGCCAGCCTGGACTCGGCGCGCAGCACCAGCCTGGGGTCGGCCGCGACCCTGGCCAGTGCCAGCCCGCGGTACAGGTCGTCGATGCCGCCCGCCCGGTCGCCGCGCACCGCGCGGGCGGTGCCGGACTGGACGGCGGTGTAGGCGTCGACGCCGGGGCTCCCGGAGGCGGGCACCACGTCGGGCAGCTGGACGTCGTCGAGCCCGGAGGCCACGGCGAGCGCGGTGGCCAGCGTGGCCGCCAGGATGAGCGTGACGAGCTGCCCGCGGGGGACCGCGGTGCCGTTGCCGGTGCGGCGGCAGGCCAGGTCGAGGTAGGTGAGCGCGTGCGCGGTGTCGGCGCGCTCGACCGCGTCGACGGCGCGCAGCGCCCACACCGCCGGGTCGTCGGCCTCGACGCCGCGCGCGGCCTCCAGGCCGTCGAAGAGCGCCTGACCCGCGTCATGCATGATCATCCGCAGCGCCGGGTCGCCGAGGAAGGCGGGCAGCCCGCGCTGGCCGTCCTCGCCGAGTACGTGCGGCAGCGCGGCGGCGGGCGCCCCCGCCCCGAGGTGCCAGGCGGCGGTGATCCGGTGGCATTCGGCGCTGGTCCGCGCGCGCTCGGCCGCGCCGAGCAGGTGGGCGCGGACCAGCGGGTGGTAGCCGAACCACAGCGCGCCGTCCCGGTGCACCGGCGCCAGTGGGAAATTCTCGCGCAGCAGCCGGTCCAGGATCTCCGGGGCGGACTCGCCCGCCAGCCGCCCGGCCATGGCCGTGGTGAAGCGCTCCGGAATGCAGGTGCGGATCAGGAAGTTCCGCACCGGCGGCTGCTGCGGCGCCAGGAGGGTGTCGGTGAGGAAGGCGCCCGCCTCGGTGGTCGGGTCGAGCAGCGCGGTCGTCGCCGCGCGGATGTCCGTGCGCCCCGCGAGCTCGGTGGCCGCGATCCGCACCGGGGCCGCCCAGCCGTGCGTGAGCCGGAGCAGCGCGTCCAGGTCGGCGCGCTCCGGCCGGATTCCGTACCCGGCCAGCAGGTGTGACGTCTCCTCACGATCGAGCGCGAGATCGGCGGCGCCGACCCGCGTCACCCGGGTCTCCAGCACCAGGGAATGCCAGGCGAGCGGCGGATCGCGCCGCGCGACCAAGACCAGAACCGTGTCGGCGGCATGGTGCATGAGGTAGTCCACCGCCGCCAGCGAACGAGGATCGCTGACGAGATGCGCGTCGTCGATGACCAGCACCCGCGCCGGTGCGGCGGGGTGACCGGGCCCACGTCGGTCCCCGTGCGCGGGAGGCAGCTGCTCCGCCACCGGGGGGCCGTCGGGATGACATGTCACCCAACGCATCTCGGCTGCCGGAGCGCTTTCGGGAAACTTGCGGAACCATTCCGCGACGGCCACCGTCTTACCGCTGCCCGGTGGCGCGCAGACCAATACCACCCGGTGCGGGCGGGTGGCCACCGCGGAATCGAGAATGCGCCGGATCCGGCGCCGCGGGACTGGGGCGAAAGCGAATTCGGGTGCGAGAGTCATCGTCTCCTGCTCGGGCTGTGCGAAAAGGGGCGGAACGGCGCGGTGCGCGACCCCGGAGCAGCTCCGGGGC
>NZ_JBHVAK010000087.1:0-21113 GCF_042667085.1 Nocardia sp. NPDC057353 | reverse complement strand
GGCCCGCAACGTCAGTTGCGGGCCATGTGCCGAAAAGAACTCAGTTGGCGTTCAGCAGATCGATGACGAAGACCAGCGTCTTACCGGACAACTGGTGCCCACCCCCGGCCCGCCCGTAAGCAAGCTCCGGCGGAATAGTGAGCTGCCGCCGCCCACCCACCTTCATCCCGGGAATCCCGTCCTGCCACCCCTGGATCAGCCCGCGCAGCGGAAAGGTGATCGACTCACCCCGGGTCCACGAGGAGTCGAACTCCTCACCGGTCTCGAACTCGACGCCGACGTAGTGCACTTCCACGGTCCCACCGGGCACCGCTTCCTGCCCCGACCCCTCGATGATGTCCTTGATCACGAGCTCGGTGGGCGCGGGCCCGGCCTGGAATTCGATCTCCGGCTTGGTCATTCGCTATCCCCTTCGATAGTTGTCAGCGGGTGGTGATGTCGTTGTAGTCGCGGGCACCGTACCCGGTGTAGATCTGCCGCGGGCGGCCGATCTTCAGCGGCTCGCTGTGCATCTCGCGCCAGTGCGCGATCCACCCTGGCAGCCTGCCCATGGCGAAGAGCACGGTGAACATGCGGGTCGGGAAGCCCATGGCCTTGTAGACGACGCCGGTGTAGAAGTCGACGTTCGGGTAGAGCTTGCGCTCGACGAAGTAGTCGTCGGTAAGCGCCGCCTCTTCCAGCGCCTGCGCGATGTCGAAGAGCTCGTCCCCACCGCTGATCTTGCTCAGGATGCGGTCGGCGTGCTTCTTGGCGAGCGCGGCGCGCGGGTCGTAGTTGCGGTAGACGCGGTGCCCGAAGCCCATGAGCTTCACGCCGTCTTCCTTGTTCTTGACCTTGCGGATGAACTCGTTGACGTCGCCGCCGGACTGCTTGATGCCGTCCAACATTTCCAGCACGGCCTGGTTGGCGCCGCCGTGCAGCGGGCCCCAGAGCGCGTTGATGCCGCCGGAGACCGAGGTGAACAGGTTGGCGTCGGAGGAGCCGACCAGCCGCACCGTCGAGGTGGAGCAGTTCTGCTCGTGGTCGGCGTGCAGGATGAGCAGCATGTCCAGCGCGGCGGCGACCTCGGGGTCGACCTCGTACGGCTCGGCCGGGAAGCCGAAGGTCATCCGGAGGAAGTTCTCCACCAGGGAGAGCGAGTTGTCCGGGTAGAGGAACGGCTGGCCGACGGACTTCTTGTACGAGTACGCGGCGATGGTGGGCAGCTTGGCCAGCAGCCGGATGGTGGAGAGCTCGACCTGCTCGGGGTCGCGTGGGTCCAGCGAGTCCTGGTAGTAGGCCGAGAGCGCGTTCACCGCGGAGGAGAGCACCGGCATCGGGTGCGCGTTGCGCGGGAAGCCGTCGAAGAAGCGCTTCAGGTCCTCGTGCAGCAGGGTGTGCCTGCGGATCTTGTCGGTGAAGTCGTCCAGCTGGGCCTGCGTCGGCAGCTCACCGTAGATGAGCAGGTAGCTGACCTCGATGAAGGTGGAGGACTCGGCGAGCTGCTCGATCGGGAACCCGCGGTAGCGCAGGATGCCCTCGGCGCCGTCGATGTAGGTGATCGCCGACTTGGTCGGCGCGGTGTTCATGAAACCGGGGTCGTAGGTGACATACCCGGTGCTGGCCAGCAGCTTTCCCAGATCGATGCCGTCGTTGCCCTCGGCGGCCGGGGTGACCGTCATGGGGAAGTGACCGCCGGGGTACTCGAGTACCGGCTTGGCGTCGTTGTCGACCTTGGCGTTGTTCTCAACGGGCACGGCAGGATCCCTCTCAGGCTAGGACCGTCGGCATCGGAGTGCGTCTGGAGCACGTCGGTGCGATCACCTAGACGCTAGTCGCACTCCGCAGACAACGGCGCACGAGGGTGCCCGGGCACCCGACCTCACAATCCGCGGATCGTCACGTGAGGGTTTTCCGGCTCAGTCCGCGGCGGGTACCTGCACCGACCGGGTGATCCGATAGCGGACGAATGCCGGGAAGGCGAGCGCGGCGAGCACCGTCGCGAGCACCACCAGCAGACCGCCGCCCGCCGCAGCCACAGCGGTACCCAGGGAGGCCGCGGCGAAACCGTGGGCAACGTCACCGATCCGCGGCCCACCGGCCACGACCACGATGAACACCCCCTGCAGCCGCCCGCGCATCGCGTCGGTGGCAACGGTCAGCAACATCGCCGTGCGCAGCGCGGCGGAGACCATGTCGACCGCCCCGCCGAAGGCGAGGAAGGCGAGCGCGATCCAGAGCCAGACCCCGAGCCCGAAGAACTGCCCGGCGAACCCGACGGCGAGCCCGAAGCCGAGCATGGCGCAGCCCCAGAGCACGATGCAGACGATCACGGCCAGCCCCTGCCGCCGGATCCGCGGAATCCACCCGGAGAAGACCCCGCCGAGCACCGCGCCGACGGAGAGCGCGGCGAAGAGCAGCCCGAGCGCCACCCCGCCGGAGGCCGGGTCGCCGAAGGTCTCGTGCGCGATCTGCGGGAAGAGCGCGCGCGGCATGCCGAAGACCATGGCGATGATGTCGACCACGAACGAGGCGAGCAGCACCTTCTGCCCGGCGAGGTAGCCGAAACCCTCCCAGACCGCGCGGAATCCGGCCCGACGCACCGCACCGGTCGGCGGGATGGCGGGCAGCCGCCAGACCGCCCAGAGCGTGGCCAGCAGCGCGACGGCGTCCAGCAGGTACAGCGTGGCGAGCCCGACCACCGGGATGAACATCCCGGCGAGCACCGGCCCCGCGATGGCGCCGGTCTGCATGACGGTCATGTTCAGCGAGCTGGCCGCGGCCAGCTGCCCGGCGGGCAGCAGCCGGGAGATGGCGGCATTGCGGGTCGGCTGGTTGACCGCGAAGAAGGCCTGCTGCACCGCGAAGAGCAGCAGCACCACCCAGACATTGCCGAGCCCCGCGGCGGCCTGCGCCCAGAAGGCGAGCGCGGTGAGCCCGGTGCCCGCCGTGGTGATCAGCAGCAGCAGCCGCCGGTCCATGACGTCGGCGAGCGCCCCGCCCCACAGCCCGAAGACCACCAGCGGGACCAGCCCGAAGAGCCCGGCCAGCCCGACGTAGCCGGAGCTGCCGGTGATCTGGAAGATCTGCTGCGGAACGGCGACGACCGAGAGTTGGGCGCCGACCACCGTGACGATATTGCTGGTCCAGAGCCGCCGGTAGGCGGGCGTGCGCAGCGGGGTGGTGTCGGCGAGCAGTCTCACCGCGCAGAGCCTAAAGGTGGGACGATTACGGCTGCAGCCGGGCGACGCCCGGCTCGGCGCCGAGCCGGACCACGACCCGGTTGTGCAGCCTGCCCCGCCGCCCCTGCCAGAACTCGACCTCCTCCGGGCGCAGCCGGAAGCCGCCCCAGAACGGCGGCAGCGGGACGTCCTCGACATCGGCGAACCGGGCGGTGACCTCGGCCAGCCTGGCGTCCAGCTCGGCGCGCGAGCCGATCGGCCTCGACTGCGCCGACGCCCAGGCGCCGAGCCGGGAATCGCGCGGGCGCGAGCGCCAGTAGGCCGCGGTGACCTCCGGCGCCACCCGCTCGACCGGGCCGCGCAGGTGCACCTGCCGCGACACCGGCTGCCAGAGGAAGGTCGCCGCGGCGAACGGCACCGCGGCGAGCTGGGTGCCCTTGGCCGATTCGTAGTTGGTATAGAAGTCGACGCCGTCGGGGGTGAGCCCCTTGCAGAGCACGGTGCGGGTGACCGGGCGCGGCGTGCCATCCACCTCGCGCACCGAGGCGAGCACCATGGCGTTGGGGTCGACCGCACCCGCCGCGCGCGCCTCGTCGATCCAGCGGCGGAGCAGCGGGGCCCAGCCCTCGGCGACCCAGGTCTCGTCCAGGTCACCGGCGCCGTCGGCCTGGGAGGCGGCGTATTCGACTCGCATGGCGGCGAGTTCGTCGACATTCTGCTGGTCGGGCATGGGTCAGACGTTACTCCGGGGTAGCAGCGGGCTAAGGTGCTGCTGATCCGTCTCTGCTCGGCGCGTCACCCGCCGCCGCAGCTGCGACCCGAAGTGCAAGGAGAGTCACACCATGACTACCAGCCCCGCGGTACCCAGCGACTTCGTGAGTGGTCTCGAAGGCGTCGTCGCCTTCACCACCGACATCGCCGAACCGGACAAGGATGGCGGGGCGCTGCGCTACCGCGGCGTCGACATCGAGGACCTGGTCGGTACCCGGGTCACCTTCGGCGATGTGTGGGCGCTGCTGGTGGACGGCGAGTTCGGCCGCGGGCTTCCGCCCGCCGAGCCGTTCCCGCTGCCGGTGCACACCGGCGACGTCCGGGTGGACGTGCAGGCCGGGCTGGCCATGCTCGCCCCGATCTGGGGGTACCAGCCGCTGCTCGACATCGAGGACGAGACCGCGCGGGAGAACCTGGCGCGCGCCTCGGTGATGGCGCTCTCCTACGTCGCGCAGTCCGCGCGCGGGATCTACCAGCCCGCGGTGCCGCAGAAGCTGATCGACCAGTGCTCCACCGTGACCGAGCGGTTCATGACCCGCTGGAAGGGCGACCCGGACCCGCGGCACACCGAGGCGATCGACGCCTACTGGGTCTCCGCCGCCGAGCACGGCATGAACGCCTCCACCTTCACCGCCAGGGTGATCGCCTCCACCGGCGCCGACGTGGCCGCCGCGCTCTCCGGCGCGATCGGCGCCATGTCCGGCCCGCTGCACGGCGGCGCGCCCGCCCGGGTGCTGCCGATGATCGAGGAGGTCGAGCGGACCGGCGACGCCAGGGCGCTGGTCAAGGGCATCCTGGATCGCAAGGAGAAGCTCATGGGCTTCGGGCACCGGGTGTACCGGGCCGAGGACCCGCGCGCCCGCGTGCTGCGCGCCACCGCGGAGCGGCTCGCCGCGCCGCGCTACGAGGTGGCGGCGGCGCTGGAGCAGGCCGCGCTGGCCGAGCTGCGCGAGCGCCGCCCCGACCGCGCCATCGAGACCAATGTGGAGTTCTGGGCCGCGGTCATCCTGGACTTCGCCGAGGTGCCGGCGCACATGATGCCTGCCATGTTCACCTGCGGCCGGACCGCGGGGTGGTGCGCGCACATCCTGGAGCAGAAGCAGCTGGGCAAGCTCGTCCGCCCCGCCGCCATCTACACCGGCCCGAACCCGCGCCAACCCGCGGAGGTCCCGGGTTGGAGCGCCATTCAGCACCGCTGAGAGCGGGCCGCGGATTCAGCTCTCGTCGAGCGAGGCGGTCCAGTCGACCGCGACCGATTCACCGCGGTCGACCTCGAAGAAGGCCACCCGGAGCCGGGCCCCGAGGTCGACCGCGCCGATCGCGGCCAGCGGCACCGGCGTCACCAGCCGGACGCACCACGGCCGCGGCTCGTCCCACGCCATGAGCTCGAGGTCGAGCCGGAGCACCGGGTCGTCGCGGCCCGCGTAGTCGGCGGCGACCGGGGTCGCGGAGAGCACCGTCGCCTCGGCGCGCCGCCCGTCGGCGAGGATCCTGGCCTGCCCGACCCGCCCGGACTCGGCCGGGTCGGGCACGAAGAGCACCAGCCGCTCCCGGTCCCCCGGGTCCACCCGGCAGCCGACCACGTCACCGGGGCTCATCCAGTGCAGGTCGGTGTCGGACACCCACTGGCGAATCCGCACCTCGTACGGCTGCTCCCCCTCGATCGCCACCCGCACCCAGAACACGTGCCCCGGCTCGCCGCGCCGCGGCCGCACCCCGAGCACCGTCGCGGTGCCCCGCACGCCGCGGGCCCGCAGCTCGGTCCGCGCCGCCTCCGGCAGCGGCCCCACCGGGAGCCCGAAGGCCCCCGAACGCCGCCCGCGCACCCGCCACCCCGAATTCGCCGACCACGCTGTCATGGCGGTCAGATTAGCCGGAGTGTGGTCCCGGACACAGCGGTACCACCGTCTACCCTGTTGCCCATGACCTCTGCGTTCCCGACCATTCCCGACGATCTCAAACCCGCCGACGGTCGCTTCGGATGCGGCCCGTCCAAGGTGCGGCCCGAGCAGTTGCGCAACCTGGTCGAGGTCGGCGGCGCGGTATTCGGAACCTCGCACCGGCAGCAGCCGGTCAAGAACGTGGTGGCCCGGGTCCGCAGCGGCCTGCGCGAGCTCTTCGCCCTGCCCGACGGGTACGAGGTGGTGCTCGGCAACGGCGGCACCACCGCCTTCTGGGACGCCGCCGCCTTCGGCCTGATCCGCGAGCGCTCGCTGCACCTGAGCAACGGCGAGTTCTCCAGCAAATTCGCGGCGGTCGCCAAGGGCAACCCGTTCATCGGCGACCCGATCGTGGTCAAGTCGGAGCCGGGCAGCGCCCCCGAGCCCACCGCCGACCCGGAGGCCGACCTGATCGGCTGGGCGCACAACGAGACCTCGACCGGTGTCGCCATCCCGGTCAGCCGCCCGGCGGGCTCGGAGCACGCGCTGGTCGCCATCGACGCCACCTCCGGCGCGGGCGGCCTCCCGGTGAACACCGCGGACGCCGACGTCTACTACTTCGCCCCGCAGAAGTGCTTCGCCGCGGACGGCGGGCTGTGGGTCGCGCTGATGAGCCCGGCCGCGCTGGAGCGGGTCGCCGAGATCAAGGCGAGCGGGCGCTGGACCCCCGAATTCCTCTCGCTCCCGATCGCCATCGACAACAGCGCCAAGGACCAGACCTACAACACCCCCGCGGTCGGCACGCTGCTGCTCTTCGCCGACCAGATCGAGTGGCTGAACGGCAACGGCGGCCTGGACTGGGCGGTCAAGCGCACCCTCGACTCCTCCTCGCGGCTCTACGCCTGGGCCGAGTCGAGCGAGTACGCGACGCCGTTCGTCGCCGATCCCGCGCACCGCTCGCAGGTGGTCGGCACCATCGATTTCGCCGAGTCGGTGGATGCCGCGCAGGTGGCGAAGGTCCTGCGGGCCAACGGCATCGTGGACACCGAGCCGTACCGCAAGCTCGGCCGCAACCAGCTGCGCGTCGGCATGTTCCCGGCGATCGATCCGGAGGACGTCACGCAGCTCACCAAGAGCATCGACTGGGTCGTTCAGCAGCTCGGCTGAGCCTTCCCGGCGCGCGGCGAACAGAGCAGATTATCGGGGGGCGGGAATCTCCGTCGAGATTTCCGCCCCGCGTGTCTGACCTCGAGAACACCACGAGTGCACTACTGTTTCGAAAAGTGGGCGGTGTCGCGAGTCGACGCGGTAAGGAGGTAACCGGTGCGTGAGCTTCGAGTGATCGGGGTGACGCCCGACTCCACCCACATCGTCTGCGTCGACACCGAGTCCGGTCAGAAATTCCGGCTGCCCGCGGACGACAAACTGCGCGCGGCGGCGCGCGGCGACCTTGCACGATTCGGCCAGATCGAGATCGAAATGGAAGCTTCCATGCGTCCTCGCGATATCCAGGCCCGTATCCGCGCCGGTGCCTCCGTCGAACAGGTCACCCTGGAATCCGGCATGCCCGCCAGCAAGGTCGACCGCTTCGCCTACCCGGTGCTGCTGGAGCGCGCCAGGGCCGCCGAGCTCGCGCAGAAGGCGCACCCGGTGCGCGCCGACGGCCCCGCCGTCGAGAACCTCATCGATATCGTCACCGCCGCCTTCACCGCCCGCGGGCACACCCTCGACCACGCCGAGTGGGATGCCTGGAAGGACGAGAAGGGCTTCTGGGTCGCCCAGCTGCAGTGGCAGAACGGTCGCTCCGAGATCGCCGCGCACTGGCGCTACCAGCCGGACGCGCACGGCGGCTCGGTCTCGCCGCTGGACGACCCGGCCTCGGACCTGATCGATCCGGATTTCGGGCGCGCGCTGCGCGGGCTCGCCTCCATCCTGCCCAGCGAGCCGGAACCGGAGCCGGTCGTCGAGCCCGCACCGCGGGAGCCCGCCGCCGAGTACTACGAGGAGCGCGCGGAGGTCGAGGAGCCGCCGCGCCAGGCCGAGCGGCCCGCACCGCGGCAGCAGCCGGTCGCCGAGCGGCCCGCGGCGCGGCAGCAGCCGGTCGCCGAGCCCGCCGAGGCGGAGATCACAGCCGAGGCGGCGCCGACGCCGCAGCAGGCCGAGCCCGAGCCGCCCGCCGCCGAGGAGCCGAGGCAGCCGGTCCGGCGCAAGGCGCCCGCCCGCCGTCCCGCACCGGCGGCCGCCACCGCGGCCGAGGAGCAGGAGGTCGTCGGCGAGGAGGCGAATCCGGCTGCGGCCGAGGAGAAGTCGGAGCCCGCCGCGAAGCAGGCGCCGAAGCCGCCCGCCAAGCCCGCGCGGACCAAGCGCGGCAAGGCGCCGATGCCGTCCTGGGAGGACGTGTTGCTCGGAGTGCGCAGCTCCGGGCACTGAGTCCGGCAGAGCGAGCGTTTCACCAGCGCAGGGCGGAACTCTTTCCGCGCGCATCGGAGTTGCTCGCGGGTTCCCGAGGCGGTTTCGTGCCACCATCGATGCGTGTCCGAGCTGAACAGGGTCTCCGAGCCGAGCCGCATCGCCGCGGCGGCGCCGCCGTCGTCCGGGAAGGCGTCGACGCTCTGGTACATCGATGCCGCCGACCCGCTCGCGGTGCTGCGCGCCGGGCACGAACCCGACCAGGCCGCCGCGCTCGCCCTGGCGCGGCTGCTCTACGCCGACTACGACGTGGTCCCGCACCTGGTCGGGACGCTGGCCGGGTCGGCGGGGCCCGCGGCGAACGAGGTGTTCATCGGCTGCCTGCCCGGGGTCACCGTGCTCTGCGCGGCGCAGGCGGCGCTGATCCGCCCGACCGCGCTGCCCGAGCTGCTGGTGCGGCCGCTCGCCTCCGAGCACACCTACCTGGTGTCCTTCGACAGCGCGCACGGCTGGGGCGCCTTCGCGCACTGGGAGCGCGGCGAGTTCCGCCGCTCGTTCAGCTCCAGCAGGCTGCACATCCTGGAGGACGAGGGGCTGCCGCTGGTCTGGGAGCGGCCGTACTGGGCCGGTGAGCACCCGGTGCGCTGGCGCGCGGGCGAGCTTCCCGACCCGCAGTCGCTGCCCTTCGACCCGCCGGACTTCGCCGATGCCGCCAACAACGAGTGGCTCGGCTTCCACTACCGCTCCGCCCCCGCGGAGGGGGCTCTCACCTCCGCCGACATCACCGTCTGCGGTTTCACGCTCTTCCCCCGAGGCGAAGCCCCCGCGCCCCCGGCCGCGCCCACCCGCCAACGCCGCCGCGGCCTCCTCGACCGCCTCCGCGCCACTCGCTCGCCTGAGCGATAGGCAGGCAGCGTGCGCCGGCGGCGCGGCGGTAGCAGCAGCGGGCAGCGTGGTTCCCGCGCGGCCGCCCGCAGCGCGCCTGCGTGCGAAGCGCGGACTCCGGTCATCCCCCCAGGGCGGCGGCGAGGAGGGCGATCCAGCCGATGACGACGCCGACGGCGCCGCCGCCGAGCACCCACCGGGTGACCGGGGCGAAGCGCCAGCGCCATGCGGTGGGGGCGGCGCCGCCCGCGGCGACCAGGTTCACCGCGAGCGCGAGCAGCGGGTGCACCGCGGCCAGCGCGGCGCCGAAGGCGAAGACCGCGACCGCGGTGAGCGCGCCGACCAGGACGGCGACGGCGATCCCGGCGGCCAGCGGGTTCGGGTCGCGGTAGGGCGGCGGCTCGATCATCGGGTGCGCACCCGCTCGTAGAAGGCCATCGCCGCCGCAGTGGCGACGTTCAGCGAATCCGTCCCCGCCGACATCGGAATCCGCGCCATGACATCGCAGGCCGCCATCGCCTCCGGCGTGAGCCCCGGCCCCTCCGCCCCGAGCAGCAGCGCCACCCGCTCCCCGGACATCGCCGCGGCCAGGTTCGACGCTCCCGGGTCCGGGGTGAGCGCGATGGTCCGGAAACCGCGGCGACGCAGCTCGTCCAGGCCGTGCGGCCACTCCGGGACCGGCGCGAACGGCACCCGCAGCGCGTGCCCCATGGAGACCCGCACCGAACGGCGGTAGAGCGGATCGGCGCAGCGCGCGCCGAAGAGCACCGCGTCCGCCCCGAGCCCGGCGGCATTGCGGAAGATCGAGCCCAGGTTCTCGTGGTCGTTGACGCCCTCCAGCACCGCGACGGTGCGCGCGCCGTCCAGCAGCTCCACCATGGTGAACGCGGCGGGCCTGCGCGCCACCGCGAGCACCCCGCGGTTCAGGTGGAACCCGACCACCTCGGCCATCACCTCGGCCGAGGTCCGGTAGCAGGGCACCGCGACCCCGGCCAGGTCCCCCGCGAGCTCCTCGAAGCGCCGGGCGACGCCGAGCAGCGCGCTCGGCGCGAACCGCGAGCCGAGCATGCGCCGCACCACGACGGTGCCCTCCGCGATCACCAGCCCCTTGCGGCCGGGCAGATCCGGGCGGCGGTCGGCGTTCTTGAGATCGCGGAAGTCGTCCAGCCTCGGGTCGGCGGGGTCCGCGAGGTCGATCACTTCGGCCACCGCCCCATCCTGCCCGCTCGCCGGGGCGGGCGAAAATCCGATGCGGCGCGCCCGGGCGGCGTGCGAGGGTCGAGCGATGACCTCGCATCCGGCAGCGCGCATCCGCACCGCGGAGCAGGCCGACCTGCCCGCGATCCGGCTGCTGATCGAGACCGCCTTCGGCACCCGCTTCGACCCGGCGGAGCCGGAGCACATCTGGACGCTCTTCCCGCTGGACCGCGCGCTGGTCGCCGAGGTCGACGGCCGGATCGTCGCGCACTCGCAGACCGGCCCGATGACGATCACCGTCCCGGGCGGCCAACTGCCCGCGATCGGCATCTCCGGGGTCGCGGTGGCGGCCCCGCACCGGCGCCGCGGCCTGCTCCGCGCGCTCTACACCGAGCAGCACCGGGAGATCGCCGCCAGCGGCATCCCGCTCGCCGCGTTGACCGCCAGCGAGGGCGGCATCTACGGCCGGTTCGGCTACGGCCCGGCCGCGCAGGAGAGCCGGATCCGGCTGGACCGCCGCTTCGCGCACTTCCTGCCGACGACCCCCGACCCCGGCGGCGTCGACCAGGTGGCGGTCGCCGATGCCGAACCCGACATCCGGCGGATCTACGATGCCTGGCACCGCACCACCCCCGGCGCCCAGCAGCGCCCGGCCGCCGCGTGGGCGCTGACCTTCGCCGACGCACCGCGGCTGCGCAACGGCGGCGGCGACCTCTTCGCCTTCCTGCACCCGGACGGCTACGCGCTCTACCGCCACCACGGCGACCGATCGATCGAGGTCAAGGAACTGCGCACACTGACGCCGGAGGCGCACGCGGCGCTCTGGCGCGCGCTCTGCGGCCGCGACCTCAGCCACGACATCGAGGCGTCGGTCGCGGCCGACGACCCGCTCCCCTACCTGCTCACCGACCCGAGGCAGGTGCGCACGATCGGCAGGTACGACACGCTGTGGCTGCGGCTCGCGGACGTGCCCGCCGCGCTCGCCGCCCGCCGCTACCACGCCGACCTGGAAACCGTTGTGGCGGTCGACGACCCCTTCCTGGACGCGGGCGGCACCTTCGCGCTCCGGATCAGGGGCGGGGTGGCCGAGTGCGCGCCGACGACGGCAGAGCCGGAGCTGTCCATGGGGCTGGACGTGCTCGGCGCGATCTATCTGGGTGCGCACCCGGCCCTGGCCTTCGCGGCGGCGGGCAGGCTGCGGGGTGCGCCGGCGGCCGTCCGCGCGCTGGAACGGGCCTTCGCCTGGCCTCGGAACGCCGTGCTGGGCTGGGGATTCTGACCCGGCATGTCCGATTCTGGCATCCTGGAGCCATGAAGCCGATTCAGCTGGTGCTCAATATCCTGTGGCTCGTGTTCAGCGGATTCTGGCTGGCGCTCGGCTACCTGGCGGCGGCGCTGCTCTGCTTCCTGCTCTTCTTCCTGGTGGTGCCGATCCCGTTCGGCGTCGCCTCGCTGCGGATCGCGGCCTACGTGCTCTGGCCGTTCGGGCGCACCACGGTGGAGAAGCCGGGGGCGGGCGCCGGGTCGCTGATCGGCAATGTCATCTGGTTCATCGTGGCGGGCTGGTGGCTGGCGCTCGGGCACCTGCTCACCAGCATCCCGCTCTTCCTGTCGATCATCGGGATCCCGTTCGGCTGGGCCAATCTCAAGCTCATCCCGCTGTCGCTGTTCCCGCTGGGCCGGGACATCGTGGACAGCGACCAGCCGTTCGGCGCGACCCGCTAGTCGCTCTCCGCGACGATCTTCTTCATGATCGTCACGGCGCGGTTCAGCACCTCGAGCTCGTCGGGGTCCAGGCCGGAGAGCTGCTCGGTCATCCACGCCTCGCGGGCGCTGACCTCGTCCGCGACCAGCGCCTGCCCGGCGGGCGAGAGCGAGACGATGATCTGCCTGCCGTCGGTGGGGTGCGGTTTCCGCTCCACCAGCCCGAGTTCGGTGAGCGAGGCGATCACCCTGGTCATCGAGGGCGGCTGCACCCGCTCCTTCGCGGCGAGCGCGCCCGGCGTCATGGCGCCGTCGCGCAGCAGGGTGGCGATGGCGGAGAGCTGGGTCAGCGAGATCTGCGAGTCGGTACGCCTGCCTCGCAGGTGGCGTACCAGCCGGACCACCGCCAGCGAGAGCTCGCCGGCCAGGGCGCGGACGTCCGTTGGCGTTGTCACAGTGGTGAACGATACGTGACCGGCAGGGGCCCATGCCGGTTTCGCCCGACCGCTACTGTGGAGGCGTGACGCAGCAGGTACCCGCCATCCCGCCGCGGCTGATCGACCCCCGCCCGGTCCTCGCCGTCGGCAATGCGCTGTGGCTGGTCGCGGCGATCGTGGTCTGGTCCGGCGGCGAGCGCTGGGTCGAGGCGCGGCCGCTCACCCTGATGGGGCTGGTGGTCGGGGTGCTCGCCACCGGTATCTACCTGATCCAGCTGCGCGGCGCCCGGCGCGGGGACAAGGGCGCCCAGACCGGGCTGTGAATCGCCCTCAGCCGACGTCGAATTCGGCGCTCGTCCCGGTGAACGGGCGGATCGCCGCATCCGACCCGAGCGCATCGGCGAAGTGCACGAAGCGGAACCGGCCGGATGTCCCGGCCGGGATGTCCCAGCGGAACCGCGCCACCGACTCACCGGAGCCCCCGCGCCGCCAGTAGAAGCGCACCTCCCACTCGCCCTCGTTGGCGACCCGGCGCCACGAGCCGTCCGCGCCCAACCGCTGCACCTCCAGGAACGTGCCGTTGCGGCGCGGGTTGTGCTTGGGGTGCGCGGAGACGAACTCCACCTCGGCGGCGGCGCCCGCCGGGTAGCTCGGCGCGGGCTGCGCCAGCACGTCGCCGAAGGCGTGCCCGGCGGGCAGCGGGTCCGGCCCGGCGCCGCCCTGGAGGTTGGGCTGCAGGTTCGACACGTCGCGCGGGGCAGGCCCGCGGCCGACCGGCTCGCGCGCCACCAGTGCCCGCGCCAGCCGGTCGAACTCCTGCTGGTAGGCGCAGAGCGTGTAGCGGCCGAAGAGCGTCGAGCCGCCCTCGTACTGCTGCGCGTCGTACTCCTCCGGCGTCGCCACGTACTGCGAGTAGGCATTGGCGTAGCCCTGCAGGAGCACCTGCGCCGGGTCGACGCCGAGCGCCGCCGCCACCGTGCGCCGGACCCGCAGCCCGGCCACGATGGTGAACTCCGCGCCCGCCGCCGCCAGGTACAGCTCGCCGAGCCGGACGAGCTGCACCGGAAGCACATTCGGCACCCACGGCACCGGCGGCATCAGCCCGAGCGGCGCCGCGATCAGCTTCGGCGCCTGCGCGTCGGCCAGCCAGCCGGGCACCGGGGTGTCGGCGCCGCCGAGCGCGTCGGCGAGCGGGTTGCGCACGCCCTCGGGCACCGGCCCGCCGGGCAGCCCCGGCCCGTCCTCGACGCTGCCCGCGAAGAGCGAGACCCCCACCGCGGCGGGCGCGGTGCGCCGGGGCAGGCCGTCCGGGGTGAAGCGGCCGTCGACCTCGGCGGCGGCGAGATCGACGTAGCAGAGCAGCGAGTCGACGGTGCCGCCGAGCGGCCGCGCGGCGGCGAGCGCGCGCTCCGCGGCGGCGTACTGCCGCTCGCCGAGGATCCTGGTGTTGTCGAACTCGTCCTCGGTGGGGCCGGAGCCGGGGCGCAGGTTCAGGTTCGGCGACATGTCGCCCGCGTTGGTCTGCGCGAAGGCGGCCACGAACTCCGGGGCGCCGTCCAGGTAGCGCACGCCGTTGCGGTCGTGCTCGAAGGTGTAGGCGGCGTAGCCCTTGTTGTCCGAGCTGATCAGCCGGTTGCTGTTGGTCATCGAGGTGTTGTGCGTGGCGAACCAGGTGATCACCCCGATCCGCCTGCCGCCGCGCACCAGCGCGAGCGCGGTGACCGCCGGGTCGATGGCGTCGGGGAACGCGGCCCGGTCGGCCTCCGGGTTGCGCTCGAAGGCGACCCGGGAGCGGTTCACGCTGGCGTCGTGCAGCTCGCTGCGGCCGAATTCCAGTGTGCCCGGCGCGAGGTCGGCGTGCGCGGCGGCGATCGCCTCGACGATGCCCGCGACCTCGGCGTCGTAGACCTGCTGCTGGAAGCCGAGGATGGAGAGGTTGTAGGCGTAGTCGTGGCTGGAGCCGCCGCAGGTGGCGTGCGAGTGCGTCGAGGTGAGCAGCACGTTCTGCTCGGTGTAGAGATCGCCGAAGCGGCGGGCGAGTTCGGTCAGCACGCCGCGGTGCACGGACTGGAAGATCATGCCGTTCTCGGCCACCGCGAAGACCACCCGGCGCCCGCCGTGCACCAGCACGAAGGCGCGGGCGCGCGGCCGCAGGTGGATGCCGGCGGTCTGCTGCTCCTGCTGGGAGTAGCCCATCATGCCGCACTCGGCGGCCGGGCCGGTGATGTCGGAGATGCCCGCGCCGACCAGGTATTCGCCGGGCTCCGCGCGCGCCTGCCCCGGCCGGGCGAGCACACTCGCCGCCAACCCGGCGGCGGGCAGCACGGCCGCGCCGTGCAGAACGGTTCTGCGTGCCACCGACATCCGCGTCTCCCTTCGCTGTCCTGCGAGGGAACCATACAACTGGACAACCGTCCAGAGGGTGTGGACGGCGCGGTGAAATTGACTGCGACCGCCGCGGCGGGTTTGCTTGCTGGCGTGTCCTCCCGATTGAGCGTCGAAGAACGACGGGCCCACCTCATCGAGGCCGCCATCGGTCTCGCCGAGAAGAAGGGCGTGGCGGGAGTGACGACGCGGGATGTCGCGCAGGCCGCCGGGGTCTCGCTCGGGGTGGTGCACTACTGCTTCGAGAACAAGGACGCGCTGATGACCGAGCTGGTCAAGGCGCTCTCCACCGAGCTGCGCGAGTCGATCGACACCAATGCCGCCATCTGGGACGGCGCGGGCACCGGCACCGGGGCGCTGCGCGACCTGGTCAGGGCCGGGCTCGAGCTGCTGTGGCGGAACGTGGAGGCCACGCCGGAGCGGCAGATGCTCAGCTACGAGACGACCACCTATGCGCTGCGCGAGGGCGAGCAGACGCCCGCCAAGCTCATCATCGCCAGGGAGCAGTACACCTTCAACGACGCCACCGTCGGCGCGGTGCTGGAGAACGCCCGCCAGGCGACCGGCACCCGCTGGACCACCCCGGTCACCTCGCTCAGCCGCTTCACCCTCAACCTGATCGACGGCCTGGTGCTGCGCTGGCTGGTCGACGGCGACAGCGCCGCCGCGCGCACCCAGCTGGACCTGCTCGCCGAGCTGGTGGCGAGCAAGGCGGAGTAGCCGCCCGGCGTTTCGGCCGGAAGTACCGAGCCGGTGGCGGCCCGGTGTGCATCAGCGCGGTGCGCGCAGGTGGGTGGCGGCGCCGTCGTACCACCACGGCACCGAGGCCTCGGCCGTGAGTGCGCCGGTGAGCCGCACCCGCAGGTCGCCGTCGTGGAGCAGCAGCGCCCCCCTCGGCTCCGGCAGGGCGTAGAGGCCGCTCGCGATGGTGGCGAAGGGCTCGCTCTCCCACTCCGTTTCGCGGCCGGGGGTGAGCACCTCGGCTGTGACGGCGGCCGAGGCCAACGGCAGCTCGAGCAGCGTCGCCAGGGCTTCGGCCTGTGCCGGGTCGCCGACCACGATGCGGTCGGCGGGGAGCGCGAAGCCGAACCAGGGCAGGTCGAGCACGAGCGCGGCGCCCGGCTCGAGCACCGCGCCGGAGAGCGCGCGCACCCGTTCCGGCGGCTCGACGTCCTCGATGTCCAGGGTCTCCGCGGCGACCGCGGCCGCGAGCAGACGGTGCGTTCCGGCGATCACGGCGGGCAGCGGCGTGCTCGCCGGGTCGGCGAGCGCGGTGAGTAGCGCGCTCGCCAGCTCCGGGGTGACGGCGGTGCGGTCGGCGAGCACCGGGCGCAGCGCGTCCATGCGGCCCGCGAGTTCCGGCGGGTCGAAGACCGGGAGCAGGCCGGTGAAGGTGGGGTCGGCGGGGTGCCGGTGCAGGCCGAGGGGGGTGCCGTGCCAGCGCGCGTTGGTGCGCAGCCACCAGGCGGTGTAGCCGGCGCGGTCGGCCAGCAGCGGGCGGGTGCGGTCGCCGTCGAGCAGCAGGGTGAGCGCGCGCGGCCAGGCCTCGTCGGCGACCAGGTCCAGGTCGCGGACCGCGGCGAGCAGCGGGGGGTCCTCGGCGAGGCCGTCCCACCAGGTGTCCTCGTCGTCGAGGTCGTGGTCGGGGCCGGTCGGGTCCGGCTCGGTGATGACGGAGAAGTCCCAGCTCACGCCGACCGCGCGCAGCGCGGTGCTGCCGTACCCCTCGACCACGGCGGGCGCCACGGTGCCGAAGGGGGCGTCGGCGACCAGGACATCGCGCAGCGGGGCGTCCGGGAGCAGGAGTTCGTCGGCGGGGCGCGGCTCGCCGGTCTCGTCCGGTACCTCGAGCAGGCCGATCCAGCGCGGGAGCGGGACGGTGGTCAGCTCGGCCAGCCGGAGCACCGCGTCGACCAGGTCCTCGTCGTCCGGGGCCTCGTCCAGCGCCGCGCGCAGCGCGGGGTCGGTGAGCAGGTCGAGCGCGTCGGCCTGGCGGGCGCCGAGCCGGGTGAGCAGCGGGTGCGCCGCCTCCGGGTGCACCAGGCGGGACCAGTGCACCGGGACCACCACGGTGAGTTCCTCGTCCAGCACGACGGTGCGCGGGCCGGTCACCAGCCTGCCGTCGGCGAGCGGGACGGCGAGCGCGCCCAGCTCCTCCGCGGTGCGCGGGTCGGTGACGTAGGGTTCCAGCGCGGCGTAGAGCCGGTGCCACCAGCGGGCCGGGCGCTCCAGGCCGGAGGTGTGCTCCGCGATCCCCGCCTGCGTGAGCAGCGGGACGTCGAGCGTGGCGAGGGCGCGGACGGCGGCGGTGTCGGAAAGCTCCGGGATCACCAGCGGGCCGGTGAAACCGGCGAGCAGGTCGGCGAGTTCCGGGGTGAGGTCGGGGAGGACGTGGGTCCGGGCCGGGAGTTGGGCGGGAGCCTGCCTACCGGCGGCCGAGTCGCCGCCGGGCCACACGGCGTCGGAGTCAGCGGGCACCGGCACTGCGGTGGCGCTGCCGGTCCGCGGGCCTGCCGATCCTGCGGGAGCGGCCTCGAGGGCGGCCGAGTCCGCGGGCCCTGTGGCGAAACCGGGCTGTGCGGGCACGGCAGCATGCAGTGCGGACGGCTCCGGTTCGGGCAGGTCCCAGGGGTCGACCACGCGCGAATCCGTGGGCGATGGCGCGTACGCGGACGTCGAACCCTCCGCAGGCGCGGCGAACTCGTCCGGGACGGCGACCACCGGCAGCCACGGGTGGGTGCGCAGCTCGCGCACGACGGCTGCGCGGAGCACGGCATCGGCCTCGCCGAGCGGGAAACCGGGCTCGGGGATGAGCACCAGCCGGTCGCGCGGCGGCAGCGCGGCCGCGAAATTTGCGTAGCCTGCGGCGTATTCGGCGAGCGGGACACCGGGCAGCAGGCGGCGCCGGTCCGGCTGCATGGGGATGTCGGCGATGAGCAGCGCGGGGAGCGAGAGCTCCTCGTCCGAGCGGGTGGGGGCGCGCAGCACGTCGGGAGCGGCGGGCTGCGGGCGGCCGGCCCGCAGCGGGACCAGCCAGCGGCCGCGCGCGGTGCGGTACTCCCACCAGCGGCGCGGCTCGGCGCCGCCGGTGATCGTGAGTTCGGTGAGCCCGGGCCCGGCCTGCCGCTCGCTGCGGGCGAAGCGGCGGCCCGCGATGTCGAGCACCGCTAGCGCGGGCAGCTCGAGCAGCAGCTCGGCGGCCTCCGCGGCGAACCCGGCGAGCAGCGCGGCCGGGTCGACCTCGGCGCGCAGGGTGAGCACCACCTCGGTGTCGCCGCCGATGGGCGCGGTGGACAGCGGCCAGGCCAGGCGCAGCACCGGCACGGGCACCGCGGCCAGCTCGGCGACTCGCTCCGGTGCGCTCGCCCCGGCGGTGGCCGCGGTGGCGGCCAGCGAGAAGCGGACGCCGCCCGCGCGCGAGCGCACCTCGATCTCGTCGGCGACCGCGCGCACGGCGGTGAAGCCGACGCCGAACCGGCCGACGCTCTCGTCCGCCTTGTCCGACGCCCGCAGCGCGGTCAGTGCCCTGACCCCGGTGATGTCGAGCGGGGCACCGGTATTCGCGATGTGCAGGGCGCGGCCGTCGAGCCACACCGTGAGCGCGCCCGCGGTGCCCGCCTTGGCGGCGGCGTCCGCGGCGTTCTGCGCCAGCTCGGTGAGCAGCCGGTCGCGGTAGCCCGCGGCGACCAGGTCCGCCTCGGAGGCGGCGTCCTCGCGCAGCCGGGTCGGCGAATCCCGCCAGGCCGCGAGGACCGCCGCCCGCAGTGCCGCCGTGCCGAACGGGTCGTCCCCGGTCAGCTCCACGGACCCGGCTCGGCCGCCTTCTCCGCCTCGCCCGGCGTCAACGCGGGCGCCACGGCGGACCCGTCGGCGGCGATGGACTCGCCCTCCGCCACCGGCGCGGAAGCAGGCGCAGCATCGGCATCTGCCGCAGGCGCAGCACCGGTTTCCGCAGCCCCCGGCTCGACGCAGGCAGGCTCAGCAGCGGTGGACTGGGCAACGGCCGACTCGGCAGTGGCAAGCGCGGTGTCACCCAAATCGGCAGCGACCGGCGGGGCGTCAACGGACTCCACGCCCACCGACTCGGCACCGGCCGACTCCACCTGCGCGGCGACCGGCCCGGCACCTGCCTGCTCGGCGGCGCCCGACTCCACCTTCGCGGGCGCGATCGTGACGATCTCGACCGCGGCATCGTCGTACGCCTCGTACCGCGCCGACCCACCGCCCGCTGGCAGCTCGGTATCCGAGTGCGCCCCGCACCCGTACCGGTTGTGCACGACCCGCCCGTCCGCCCCCATGGCGTTGCCGCACACCCCGAACGCGGCCCGCATGGCCCCGGCCAGCGGCAGGTAGAACCCGCAGAGCCCGCAGGTCGACGGCGCCGCCCGCGCCATCTCGGCATCCGGCCCGAACTCGCCGAACCAGCGCTCGGCCGCCTCCTCGCGCCCTTCGAGGCTGAGCACCCTCGGCCGCCCGAGGCCGATGTCCCGCGCCACCTCGTCGACGGCCGGGTCACCGTTCAGCACGTACCCGGGCACCAGCCGCGGATCGTTCGCGGTGGGCGGCAGCAGATCGCCCGGCCCGAGGTCGCCGGGGCGCACCCGCTGGTCCCAGGGCACGAAGTCCGGCGCGACCAGCGCGTCCGGGCCGGGCAGCAGCGCGGACTCGCTGACCGTCACCCGATCGTCCCCCGGCGCCGCCGCCACCACGACGGCCCACTGCCAGCCCCGGTACCCGGGGAGGGTGGCCTCGAAGCGGTGCGTCGCCGCCGCCTCGTCCTCGGAGCTCACCCCGATGTGCTCCCCCACGCCGGACGGCTCCAGCTCCAGGAGCGCACGTCGAGCCAGCTCGACGGCGTCGGCCAGGAGGGGCCGTACGCCGGCCTCCGTAACAGAAACTGCGCTCACGGCCTACATTTTGCCGCATGGAACCCAACCGGCGTACGTCGGCCGCTCTGCTCGCGCTCGCCCTGCTCGCCATGGCCGCCTGCGGGGGTGCGGACCAGGCGACCCCGCGCTGGCGGATCGAGGTGCTCGACACCCGCCCGCACACCCAGGGCGCCTTCACCCAGGGCCTCGACGTGGCCGGGCCGGTGCTCTACGAGGGCACCGGCAAACCGGGCCAGTCCTGGGTGCGCGCCACCGACCTGGCCACCGGCGCCGAGCTGGCGCGGGCCGAGCTGCCCACCCCGCTCTTCGGCGAGGGCGTGGCGCACGCGGGCACCGCGGTGTGGCAGCTCACCTGGCAGGACGGCATCGCCGTCGAGCGCGACCCCGCCACCCTGGCCGAGCGCCGCCGGGTGCGCTACGAGGGCGAGGGCTGGGGGCTGTGCACCCGGGACGGCACGCTGGTCATGAGCAACGGCTCCGACACCCTCACCTTCCGCGACCCCGCTACCTTCGACGTCGTCGGCAGCACCAGGCTGACCGCGCACAACGAGGCGCGGCTGAACGAACTCGACTGCGCGCCGGACGGTTCGGTGTACGCCAACAACTGGCCGACGAACGAGATCCTGCGCATCGACCCGGATTCCGGCGCGGTGCTCGCCACCATCGACGGCTCCGGGCTGCTCTCCGCGGCCGAGCGGGCGGGCGCCGACGTCCTGAACGGCATCGCCCACCTGCCGGCCACCGACCGCTTCCTGGTGACCGGCAAATACTGGCCCACCGTCTTCGAGGTGAGGTTCGTCCCGGAGGGGTGAGCCCGCCGCCGGTGAACACCACCGCCGCGGATGCGCCAGAATTGAGGGCGTGACCACTCCCCGCGATTCCTCCGGTGCCCACCGTGGTCGCGGGGACGGCACCGACGAGACGGACCCGCGGCACCCCGGCTTCGACCGCTACCCCCCGCCGAACACCGCGCGCAGGCCGCTGCCCCCGCTCGGCGCCGGGCAGCCGCCGAACCGCCCGCTGCCCCCGCTGGGCCGGGTGGACCAGGCGCCGCGGCAGCGCCCGCTCATCCGCAAGCGCGCCCCGCGCACCGGCCCCCGGGTCGACCGCCCCGCCGCGACCCGCCCGAACACCATCCCGTTCGAGACCGACGCCGCCCCCGGGCAACCGGCGGGCGACGGGCCGCGGCGCGTCCCCCGCAAACTCACCGTGACCAGGGTGGCGGCGCTGCGCGGCAGGCAGCTCACCGAGCGCGGCATCGCGACCTTCCAGCGCGCGGCCAAGGCGAACGGCGCCGACGAGTCCGGGCTGACCGCGCTCACCTACGCCACCATGGCGAACTTCGCGCTGGACGCCGCCATCGCGGTGGCGCTGGCGAACACCCTGTTCTTCGCC
>NZ_JBHVAK010000086.1:0-21166 GCF_042667085.1 Nocardia sp. NPDC057353 | reverse complement strand
GGCCGCCGCTGCGGCGGCCCCGGCCACGTGGGCGGGGGTTCACTTCTGCGCGCTCAGCTTCCGGTAGTCGAACACCGTGTCGATGATCCCGTACTCCTTGGCCGCGTCGGCGGTCAGGATCTTGTCGCGATCGGTGTCCTTGCGGATGGTGTCCGCGTCCTTGCCGGTGTGCCTGGCCAGGGTGGTCTCCATCAGCCTGCGCATGCGCTCGATCTCGGCGGCCTGGATCTCCAGGTCGGAGACCTGGCCCTGGATGCCACCCTCCAGCGAGGGCTGGTGGATCAGCACGCGGGCGTTCGGCAGGCAGGCGCGCTTGCCGGGGGTGCCCGCGGCGAGCAGCACCGCGGCGGCCGAGGCGGCCTGGCCGAGGCAGACCGTGGCGACGTCGGCGCGCACGTACTGCATGGTGTCGTAGATCGCCATCAGCGAGGTGAACGAGCCGCCGGGCGAGTTGATGTACATGGTGATGTCACGGTCCGGGTCGAGCGACTCCAGGACCAGCAGCTGCGCCATGATGTCGTTCGCCGAGGCGTCGTCCACCTGCACGCCGAGGAAGATGATGCGCTCCTCGAAGAGCTTGTTGTAGGGGTTCGACTCCTTGACGCCGAAGCTGGAGTGCTCGATGAAGGACGGCAGGATGTAGCGCGACTGCGCACCCTGCGGCGCGGTGCCGGACAGGCCGGCGCGCGGATCGATCGGGTTGACCATGTTCGTCTCCAAAGTCTGTGCGGCAGCCGGACTTCCGGGTCCGGGCGGGGTCTGTCTCGGGGAGGCGGTCAGGCGCCTGCGCCGTTGGCCTGGTTCGCGTGGCTGACCACGTGGTCGACGAAGCCGTACTCCAGCGCCTCGTTCGCGGTGAACCAGCGGTCGCGGTCGGCGTCCGCGGCGACCTGCTCCACGGACTTGCCGGTGTGCAGCGCCTGCAGCTCGTTCAGCTCCCGCTTGGTGTGCGCGAACTGCTCGGCCATGATCGCGATGTCGGCCGCGGAGCCGCCGATGCCCGCCGACGGCTGGTGCATCATGATCCGCGCGTGCGGCAGCGCGTAGCGCTTGCCCTTGGTGCCCGCGGTGAGCAGGAACTGCCCCATCGAGGCGGCGAGCCCCATGCCGACGGTGCGGATGTCGCACTCGGCGAACTGCATGGTGTCGTAGATCGCCATGCCCGCGGTCACCGACCCGCCGGGCGAGTTGATGTACAGCGCGATGTCCCTGGTCGGGTCCTCGGCGGTGAGCAGCAGGATCTGGGCGCACAGCTTGTTGGCGATGTCGTCGTCCACCTGCGTGCCGAGGAAGATGATGCGCTCGCGCAGCAGCCGCTCGTACACCGAATCACTGAGGTTCAGTCCAGCAGTTGCGGATGTCATGCGCACCCCTGCCTGATTGTTGTCCACGAATACCTGCCCTCTCTCACCGGCTCGTCGCTGATGCCCCACACGGCCATCGCTTCACTGTCACAAACATTAACGAAGCAGGGCGGCACCGAACTCCCGGTACCGCCCCTCTTCGCTCACAGCGCAATCACACCGCACACCCGGCGCCGCGCTGCTCGCGGCAGGCCCGTCACTCCGCCTTGGCGGCGGCGGTCTCGGTCTCCACCGCGTCGGTCTCGGCCGCCTCGGTCTCGGCCGCGTCGTCCGCGGGCTCACCGAAGAGCTCGCCGGTGTCCACCGCGTTGCCCTCGGAGTCGGTCACCGTGACCTGGCCGACCACACCGGCGAGCGCCTTGCCGCGGCGCACGTCGGCGAAGACCGCGCCGAGCTGGCCCGCCTGCTGCACCTGCTGGATGAACTGCTCCGGCGCCATGCCGTAGCGCTGCGCCTGGAACAGGATCCGCTCGGTGAGCTCCTCCTGGCCGACCTGGGTGTTGTCCTTCTCGGCGATGGCGTCCAGCAGCAGCTGGGTCTTCACCGACTTCTCGGCCGCCTCGCGGGTCTCCTTGTCGAACTCCTCGCGGCTCGACCCCTGCGCCTCCAGCGACTCGGCGAACTTGGCCTCGTCGTGGTCGAAGCCGTGCACGGCGTCGTGCACCAGCGCGTCGACCTCGGCCTGCACGACGGCGTCCGGCAGCGGGACCTCGACCTGCTCCAGCAGGGCCTCCAGCACCTTGTCCCGGATCTCGCCCGCCTGCTGCACCTTCTTGACCCGCTCGACCCGGGTGCGCAGGTCGTCCTTCAGCTCGTCCAGGGTGTCGAATTCGCTGGCCAGCTGGGCGAACTCGTCGTCGGCCTCGGGCAGCTCGCGCTCCTTGACCGACTGCAGCGTGACCGTGACGACGGCCTCCTGCTCGGCGTGCTCGCCCGCCACCAGCTTGGTGGTGAACTCCTTGGACTCGCCCGCGGAGAGGCCGATCAGCGCCTCGTCCAGCCCCTCGATGAGCTGGCCGGAGCCGACCTCGTGCGAGAGCCCGGTGGTGGCCGCCTCCGGCACCTCCTCGCCGTTCACGGTGGCGGAGAGGTCGATGGAGACGAAGTCGCCCTCCTGCGCGGCGCGCTCGACGCCGGAGAGGGTGCCGAAGCGCTGGCGCAGCGACTGCAGCTGCTCGTCGATGTCGTCGTCGCCGATGGTGAAGGCGTCGACCGTGACCGCGAGCGAGCTGTAGTCCGGCAGGGTGACCTCGGGGCGGACGTCGACCTCGGCGGAGAAGGCCAGCTCCTGGCCGTCCTCGATCTTGGTGATCTCGATCTCCGGCTGGCCGATGACCTTCACCTCGGCCGTGGTGACGGCCTCGCTGTAGCGCGCGGGCAGCGCGTCGTTGACGACCTGCTCCAGGATGGCGCCGCGGCCGAGGCGGGCCTCCAGCAGCCGGGCCGGGGCCTTGCCCGGGCGGAAGCCGGGGATGCGGACCTGCTTGGCCAGCGCCTTGTACGCCTTGTCGAAGTCCGGCTTCAGCTCCTCGAAGGGCACCTCGACATTGATCCGGACCCGGGTCGGGCTCAGTTGCTCGACGGTGCTCTTCACGGACATGCTCCTTGTTCGTCGTTCGGTGTCGGCATTCGCGTACCCCACCCGCCGGGCACGCCGCGCGGGGCCGCCGCTCCCCCGCCGCCGGGCACGGGCGTACCCCGGCCATCGACCGTGGTGATCCCGCGCTCGCCGGACGGCGCTGGTGCGGCGTCAGGCATCCCGACAAGGGTAGTGGACCACCTACGGCACCCCGCATCCGGCGGGTGGTCGCGGGCTCAGCCGCCGATCTGCACCGTGTCGGTCACGAAGACCAGGGTCTCGTTCGGCGCGATTCCGCGCCCGCCCTGGCCGTAGCCGAGGTCCGGCGGCACGATCAGCAACCGCCGCGTACCCTGCTGCACCCCGGACAGCCCGGTGTCCCAGCCCTCGATGACCTCGCCCGCCCCGAGGGTGAGCTGGAAGGGCTCGCCGCGGTCGAAGGAGCTGTCCAGTTTCTTCTGGTTGGACCAGGTCACCAGGGAGTAGTTCATGGTGAGCGGCTGGCCGGGCTGCGCGCCGGGGCCGGAGCCGGACACCAGGTCCTTGGTGATCAGCCCCTTCGGCGGGTCGCAGTCGTCCGGCAGCGTGATGACCGGGGCGGTGCCGAAGCCGCCCTCGACGCCGATGTCGTCGGCGGTGCACTCGCGGCCCTTGGGCGCGGCGGGCGTCGCCGCGGCGGAGCTCGCGGCCCGAGCGGAGGTCGTGGGTGCGGTGGCTGTGCTCGAATCGTCCGAGCCGCACGCGACGAGCGCGCTCGCCGCGACGGCGACGGCGCCGATCCCGATGATCCTGCGGAAACTTCGCATGCGGCGGACCCTATCGCCCGCCGGGCGTACCGGGGGCCACCGGGCTACGCTCGAAAACGATTGACCGCCGCGGCCAGGGGTAGCTCGGCGACCGGGACCGACGGCGCGGTCGGCGCCCGCACACGGACGGATACCTGCGAAGCACCAGGCGGCGAGCGGCGCCGTGCCCGTCGGGCGCGGCGAGCGCAGGCGCCACACGGGAGGAGCCCGCGGATGACGCGACTGGCCAGCGCCGGAGGCGATACCTCGGCGGACAATACCGGCAGCGGCGACGGCGAGACCGTCGCGCCGCGCCCCTACGACCTCGGGCCTGCGCCCGGCCCGCTGGACCGGGACGAGCTGACCGCGCTGGACGCCTGGTGGCGCGCGGCCAACTACCTCTCGGTCGGGCAGATCTACCTGATGGCGAACCCGCTGCTGCGCGAGCCGCTCGCCGCCGAGCACATCAAGCCGCGGCTGCTCGGCCACTTCGGCACCGTGCCCGGGCTGAACCTGGTCTGGACGCACGCCAACCGGGCCATCCGGCAGCGCGACCTGAACGCGGTCTTCGTCGCGGGGCCGGGCCACGGCGGGCCGGGCCCGAACGCCTGCGCCTGGCTGGAGGGCAGCTACTCGGAGCTGTACAGCCACATCCCGCGCGACGCCGACGGCATGGCCGCGTTCTTCGCCCAGTTCTCCTTTCCCGGCGGGGTGCCGAGCCACTGCGCGCCGGAGACGCCCGGCTCCTTCCACGAGGGCGGCGAGCTCGGCTACTCGCTGCTGCACGCCTTCGGCGCCGCGCTGGACAACCCCGACCTCACGGTCTTCTGCGTGGTCGGCGACGGCGAGGCGGAGACCGGTCCGCTGGCCGCGAGCTGGCACTCGGCCAAGTTCCTGAACCCGGCGCGGGACGGCGCGGTGCTGCCGATCCTGGCGCTGAACGAGTACAAGATCGCCAACCCCACGCTGCTCGCCCGGATCCCGGAGGACGAACTGCGCGCGCTCTTCCGCGGCTACGGCTACGACCCGGTGGTCGTGGCGGGCAGCGACCCCGCCGAGGTGCACCAGGCGCTGGCCGCGGCGGTGGACGGCGCGCTGGACCGGATCGCCGAGATCCAGCGCGCCGCGCGCACCGGCGGCGACGGCGCCCGCCCGATCTGGCCGCTGATCGTGCTGCGCACCCCGAAGGGCTGGACCTGCCCGCCGGTGGTGGACGGCGACCGGGTCGAGGGGACCTTCCGCGCGCACCAGGTGCCGCTGCCCAACGCCCGCGGCGACGAGGGGCACCGCGAGGTGCTGGAGCAGTGGCTGCGCTCCTACCGGCCGGAGCAGCTCTTCGGTGAGACGGGGGCGCCGGTCCGGGAGCTGGACGCGCTGAACCCCGCGGGCGAGCGCCGGATGAGCGCCAACCCGGTGGCGAACGGCGGCGCGCTCGTGCGCGACCTGCGGCTGCCGGACTGGCGCGGGTACGGCGTCGAGGTGCCCGCGCCCGGCGCGAGCGCGCACGAGGCCACCCGGGTGCTCGGCGGGTGGCTGCGCGACGTCACCGCCGCCAACCCGGACAACTTCCTCACCTTCGCCCCCGACGAGCTGGCCAGCAACCGGCTGCAGGACATCCTGGAGGTGACCGGCCGGGACTGGCAGGCCGAGATCGGCGAGTTCGACATCGGGCTCGACCGGCGCGGCCGGGTGATCGAGGTGCTGTCGGAGCACCTGTGCCAGGGGCTGCTGGAGGGGTACCTGCTGACCGGCAGGCACGGCGTCTTCACCTGCTACGAGGCCTTCATCCACATTGTCGACGCCATGTTCAACCAGCACGCCAAGTGGCTGGACGCCAGCGCCGCCGTCCCGTGGCGGCGCCCGGTGCCGAGCCTGAACTACCTGCTCTCCTCGCACGTCTGGCGCCAGGACCACAACGGCTTCACACACCAGGACCCCGGCTTCCTCGACGTGGTGCTGAACAAGAAGCCGGAGATCGTCCGGGTGTACCTGCCGCCGGACGGCAACACCCTGCTCGCCACCTACGACCACTGCCTGCGCTCCAGGCACCTGGTGAACGTGGTGGTGGCCGGGAAGCAGCCGGGCCCGGACTGGCTCACCGTGGACGAGGCGGCGGCGCACTGCGCGCGCGGCGCGGGCATCTGGGAGTGGGCGAGCACCGGCGACGCCGCGGGCAGCAGCCCGGACGTCGTGCTCGCCTGCGCGGGCGACGTGCCGACGCTGGAGACGCTGGCCGCGGCCGCCATCCTGCGCGAGCGGCTGCCCGAGCTGCGGGTCCGGGTGGTGAACGTGGTCGACCTGATGCGGCTGCTGCCGCGCGAGGAGCACCCGCACGGGCTGCCGGACCGGGAGTTCGACACGCTCTTCACCCGCGACCGGCCGGTCATCTTCGCCTTCCACGGCTACCCGTGGCTGATCCACCGGCTGACCTACCGCCGCACCAACCACAGCGGGCTGCACGTGCGCGGGTACAAGGAGGAGGGCACCACCACCACGCCCTTCGACATGGTGATGCTGAACGACCTGGACCGCTACCACCTGGTCATGGACGTCATCGACCGGGTGCCTGAGCTGCGCGAGCGCGCCGCCGGGCTGCGCCAGGAGATGGTGGACGCGCGCTTCCGGGCCAGGGCGTGGACGCGGGAGCACGGCGCGGACATCCCGTGCGTCGCGGAGTGGAGCTGGCCGGAGGTCAGCCTGTAGGTCAGGCCAGCGGGAGGCGCACCAGCGGAGCGCCGGTGGGCCGCGCGGAGCCGTGGCCGGGTTCGACGGTGACCGCGAGCGCGTCGCCCGCGCCGGTGCGCAGCACCACGTTCGACCCCGGGGTCGGGGCGTGCTCCATCACCCCGACCGAGCGCGGCGTGCCGTCGGCGGCGAGCAGCCACATCTGGTAGCAGTGCCCGGCGGGCGGGTCGGGCAGCGCCGCGAAGGAGACGGTGGCGGCGCCGAGCCGCGCCGACGAGGTGACGGTGAGGGTGCCGCCCGCGGGCAGCTCCGCGGCCCGGCCGCGGACGTCGGGCTGGCCGAGCACGGTGTCCGCGCGCAGCGCCGCGGGCGGGCCCGGATCGTGCTGCCGCACCAGGATCGCGGCCCCGATCCCGGCCAGCACCGCCAGCGCGGCGGCCGCCGCGACCGGGAGCAGCCGAGACGAGCCGAGCCGCTGCGCCCTCGACGGGCGAGTGCTGCCGTCCGGCGTCGCCCCTGCGACGCCGCTCGTCGTCGCCCGCGCGGCACCGCCCATCGCCTCGTCGATGGCGCGCAGCACCGCGTTCTCCAGCCGCGCGGGCGGACGGCGCGAGTCGAGCGCGCTCAGCATCGCCATGGTCTCGTGCACCCCGCGCACCAGCGCGGTGAACTCGGCGGCGGTCGCCGGGTCGGCGCCGCGCAGCCGGTCGTCGATGTGCCTGCGCTCGATCTCGGCGACCGCGTCCAGCGCGTAGGGGTACGCCAGGTCGAGGAGGTCCGGCCGGGCCGGCTCCGGATCGCTCATCGTGGCTCCAGTCGTCCGGTGCGTGCACGACCGGAGAGCACGGGCCGATCCGACCCGTGCTCTCCGGCGTTCGCCCTGATCAGGCAGGCGGCATGAGCACGGAGTCGATCAGGTAGACGGTGGCGTTGGCGGTCTTGACGCCGCCACAGATCACCCCGGCCTCGTTCACCTTCAGGTTCTCGGGGGTGCCGGTGACGGTCACCTCCTGGCCCTCGACCGTGGCGTGCGTGCCGACGATGGCGTCCGGCGCCACCTGGGTGGGCACCACGTGGTAGGTGAGGATCTTGGTCAGCGTCGCCGAGTCGGTCTTCAGCGACTCGATGGTGGCCGGGTCGATCTTGGCGAAGGCCGCGTCGACCGGCGCGAACACGGTGAACTGCCCGCCGTTCAGCGTGTCCACCAGGTTCACCTGCGGGTTGAGCTGGCCGGATACGGCCTGCGTCAGCGTGGTGAGCAGCGGGTTGTTGGCGGCCGCGGTGGCGACCGGGTCCTGCGCCATGCCCTCCACCGAGCCCGCGCCGGTCGGCACCTGGGCGGCGTACTCGGCGCAGCCGGGGCCGACCGGGGCGGCGCCCGCGCTCATCGCGCCCGAGGTGGTCGTCATGGCCATGCTGGAGCTCATCGACGAGGTCGTCGATGAGGCCGAATCCGAGGAATCGGAGGAGCAGGCCGTCATCCCCAGCGCCGCGGCCGCCAGCATCGACGCGACCACTACCGTTCGTTGCTTCGTTCGGATCATCGTCATCCACATCTTCCGGGACGGCCGGCGCACCGGGCCGTGCGTTGATTGATGCACGGAGTTCGCGCTACCGCATCGACCGGATGGGTTTCTCCCGAGATTCTCGGAAAATTTTCGCGAATCGATGCACTGGCGATGCGCGAGCGCAAACCTCTCCCCCCTCGAATTCGAGGCCGCCCGCCCCCTGGATCGGACCGGCACCGGCGCCGTCGGCCGAGCGGTATCGAACCTTCGACGGATACCGGAGCCGCCGCGCACCGCACACGATGTGGGTTCGCCAGACCGAGCGGGAGGACGTGCATGGGACCGGAGATCGTCGTCGGCCTGCTGATCGCCTTGGCGGCGGGCAGGGACCGGCGCCTGGCCCCGACCGGGTTCGCCGGCGCGGAGCTCGATCTCGCCATGGACCGGGTGCACGCCGTCGTCGTCGCGCGGCTCGGCGGCACCGAGGCGGTGGAGCGGCTGCTCGTCGAGGCGGGCACCGAGCGCGGCGCCGTCACCGGCCGGACCAGGGCGGACGCGGTGCGCGCCATCGAGGAGACGGCGGCCGCCGACCCCGCTTTCGCCGCCGCGCTGCACGCCGCCGCCGGTGACCCGCGGCCCGCCGCCGACCCCGGCCTCCGTGCCCGGCTGCTCGCCTACGCCCGCGCCCGCCCGGCGGTCACCGCCGCCGTCGCGGCCGCCGCCATCGTCATCGGCGCGGGCGTCATCGGCCTGATCAGCGGCGACGACCTCCCCACCACGGAGTCCGCGCCGTCCGCGGGCGGCGGCCCCGCGGGGACAGGCAAGGCGGGCCCGGAGGCGATCCTCGGTACCTGGACCCCCTCCGACGGCACCGCCCCCCGCACCTTCACCGCCAACGGCGGCGCCTGCACCGGCTTCGGCGCCGCCACCACCTGCACCCTCGCCACCGCCCCCGATCCCGCCGGGCGCTACACGCTGGTGGTCGAACGGGCGGCCGACAGCGCCCGCTACGAAGTCGAGTTCGTCGCCGCCGATCACCTCGTCGTCTACGACGCGGCCGGGGCGCGGCTGTACGAGCTGGACCGCACCTGACGGCGAGCGCTACCCGGGCAGCGCGGAATTCGTGAGATCTGGTCGGGGTGACAGGATTTGAACCTGCGACCCTCCGCTCCCAAAGCGGATGCGCTACCAAGCTGCGCCACACCCCGTGACCTCGGGCGGGCCGAGGGATTCGTGCGTAGAGCGGGTGACGGGAATCGAACCCGCACCATCAGCTTGGAAGGCTGAGGTTCTACCATTGAACTACACCCGCGGGCATACGACATCGATGGGATCGCCACGATGTCGTGTGCGTGCCGACTGTACCGAACGGCGGACCGCTCGCGCCAATCACGCGAACGGCCGCGGCGGCGCCAGGGGGATTGACGGTGCGCGAGCATCGCGGGGGCGCCGAAAAATAAACAGCAGTATGTTCCGCGAAATCGCGGCGCATTCGGCGACGGCGAGCAAACATGGAGGGCGACCCGCTCCGGTGGTGCCGGAGCGGGTCGGCCAGCACCGTCGGAGCACCATTGTCATCAGGGGAACCATGGGGAGTTCTGCGCACGTCGCCCGGGGTGGCTCCGGGCGCGCGCACCCCGTGCCGCCCCGGCCGCCGGCGAACTCCGCGCATCCGGCCCCGGCGGGGCGCGCTCCGCCCGGCCGCCGGCGCACGATCCACCGGCCCGCGATCGAGCAGCGAACATCGGCTCGAAGGTCACGCGGAGGTCACGGTGGTGTCATACTTCTCCCATCGCCATTCGCGCGGTGCCGAAAACCCGACAACCAGTGTCAAGTGGCGTTTTTCGGTGCCGAGTGGCTTGCTAGGATCCTTTTTGCCGGACGGGGGTATCTGGAAAGGGGGCGGTGAGCGTGCACCGAACTCGGTGGACCAGACCGCATAGCAGTGGGCTCGATCGGGGTGACGCAGGGACCTGTGGCACGGCCTTCCACGTCACCCGTCGCCGGTGATCTCGATGTCGATCTTCGAGCCACCGGTCACCGTCATGGCCAGGGCATGGGCGCAGGCGATCTGCGCCGAGCCGGGGTCGAGCACGACCGTGCAGCAGGTGGAACCGAAGCTGGCCGAGATCATCGAACGGCTGCTGTACCTGGCCGGTTCGGAGCCGTTCCCGGTGCGCGAGGCGCGCAGGCTCGGCGCCATGCTTGCCGACGTTCCCTTCGAGCGGACGCGCATGCTCGCGCAGGCCACCCGCTGGCTGCTCGGCTTCCCGTCGGGCACACCGGGTTCCCTGGTCGCGACGCGCTGGCCGCTGGTCGCCAGCCAGGCGATCGACAGCTACGCGGAGACCCTGCAGAACCGCGCGCTGGCGCAGGAGAAGGAGAAGCAGGAGGCGAAGGTCTCGCAGCGGGTGCGCGAGATCGCGGCGCTGCAGCACCGGCTGAAGCACGAGGCGACGCACGACGCGTTGACCGATCTCGCCAATCGCACCCTGCTCCTGGACCGGGTCCGCGCGATCGCCGCCGACCGCAGCAAGGGCATCGGCGTCCTCGTCGTCGACCTGGACCGCTTCAAGCAGATCAACGACGGCTACGGCCACGCGGTCGGTGACGAGGTCCTGGTCGAGCTCTCCCGCAGGCTGCGCGAGGTGAGCATCCCGGAGATGGTGATCTGCCGGTACGGGGGCGACGAATTCGTGCTGGCGGGCAGCGTCTCGCCGTCCGCGCTCACCGAACTCGCGACCGTGATCGTCGGCGCGCTGCGCGAGCCGGTGTGGTCCAGCGTCGGCCCGGTGCCGGTCTCGGCCAGCGTCGGCACCGCCTACAACCTGCCAGGCACCCCGTGCGACTTCACCGAGCTGCTGCGCCGCGCGGACGGCGCCATGTACTCGGCGAAGACGGCGGGCGGGCGGCGCTACGCCCCCGCGGAGGCGGGCGGCCCCGACCTCGGCACCGCGGTGGCGGGCTAGCCGGGCTGGCACACGGGGCACCAGAACAGGTTTCGCGCCTCCAGCACGGCGTGCCGGACGGGGGTGGCGCAGATCCGGCAGGGCTCGCCCTGCCTGCGGTAGACGTAGGTGCGCGGCCGGTCCGGGCCGTAGGCGGGGGCGCCGTGGTCGTCCTCGGGGCGGATGACGACGATCTTGCCGACCCGGACACCGACCCGCATGAGCGCGACCAGGTCCGCCCACATGGCACCCCACTCCGCCGCGCCCAGCTCGGCGCCGGGGCGGAAAGGCGAGACGCCGTGCCGGAAGAGCAGCTCGGCGCGGTAGATGTTGCCGATCCCGGCGACCACCTTCTGGTCCATGAGCAGCGCGCCGATCGGCCTGCGGGAGCGGCGGATCCGATCCAGCGCGCGGGCCGGGTCGGCGCCGCGGCGCAGCGGGTCCGGGCCGAGCCGGTCGGCGAGCGCGGCGACCTCCGGCTCGGTGAGCACCTCGCAGGCGGTCGGGCCGCGCAGGTCGGTGCCGAAACCGGCGGCGCCGACCATGCGCATCCGAACCTGGCCGGTCGGCTCGCCCATCGGCAGCGGCAGCTCGGTGAAGGCCCCGTACAACCCCAGGTGCACGTGCACCGCGAGCCCGGACTCGTAGTGGTGCAGCAGGTGCTTGCCGTACGCCTCGGCGCGGGTCAGCACCTGCCCGTCGACGAGCGCGGCGCCCGCGGCGAAGCGGCCCTGCGGGCTCGCGACCCGCACCGGCGCCCCGACATAGCGCGTCCGGTGCAGCTTGGCGAGCCGGTGCAGGGTGTGGCCCTCCGGCACGGCGGGGTCAGGCGGGGAGCGCCGGGGCGACCCCGGTCTTCTCGTACTCGGCCAGGATGTCGATCCGGCGCTGGTGCCGCTCCTCGTCCGACCACGGGGTGCTGACGAAGGCGTCCACGATGGCCAGCGCCTCCTCGGCGGAGTGCATGCGGCCGCCGATGCCGATCAGCTGCGCGTTGTTGTGCTGCCTGGCCAGCTGCGCGGTCTCCACGCTCCAGGCCAGGGCGCAGCGCGCGCCGGGCACCTTGTTCGCGGCGATCTGCTCGCCGTTGCCGCTGCCGCCGAAGACCAGGCCGAGGCTGCCCGGATCGGCCACGGTGCGGCGGGCCGCCTCGATGCAGAAGGCGGGGTAGTCGTCGAGCGCGTCGTACTCCAGCGCGCCGCAGTCGACGACGTCGTGCCCCGCCTGCTCGAGGTGGGCCTTGACAGTGTTCTTCAGCTCGAAGCCGGCATGGTCGGCACCCAGGTATACGCGCATGGCAGCGATTGTGTCAGGCGCGTTTCCGACGCCGCACGGGGGCGGGCGACACGGATCCTGCCTAGAGTTCTTCGCATGCAGCCGTACCATCCGCCGCCGTCAGGGCCCGCTCCGCGCGGGCTCTCCCCCTTCGGCCTGCCCGCTCGGCACACCTGGGAGATCCCGCTGCTGGTGGTGGTGATCGTGGTGACCGTCATCGGGTACCTGATCGCGCTCGCGGTGCTGGTGGCGGGCAGCGTCAACCAGTACGTGCTGCTGATCGCGGGGGCGCCGATCGTGGTGTGGTTCGGCCGCGGCGTGAACTACGCGGCGCAGCGGGTGGGCGCGGTGAAGATGTCGCCGACGCAGTTCCCCGAGGGGTACCGGATGGTGCAGGAGGCCGCGGCGCGCTTCGGGATGAAGCAGGCGCCGGAGGCGTACGTGCTGCTCGGCAACGGCCAGATCAACGCCTTCGCCTCCGGGCACGGGTTCCGGCGGTACGTGGTGGTGTACAGCGACCTGTTCGAGATCGGCGGCGCGGCGCGGGAACCGGACGGGCTCGCCTTCATCATCGGGCACGAGGTCGGGCACATCGCGGCCGGGCACGTCTCCTACTGGCGGCAGCTCGGCATGTTCCTCGTGCCGTTCCTGCCGCTGCTCGGCTCCGCGCTGATCCGCTCCCAGGAGTACACCGCGGACAACCACGGGTACTGCAACCGGCACGAGGGCGCGCCCGCCGCGATGGGGACGCTGGCCGCGGGCAAGTACCTGAACGCGTCGGTGCGGTTCGACGAGATGGCGGACCGGGCGGCGTCCGAGCGGGCCTTCTTCATCTGGCTGGTGAACGCGCTCTCCTCGCACCCGGTGCTGACCTGGCGCATGTGGGCGCTGCGCGACCGGAGCAGGCACGGGAAGCTCTTCTGGTGGCCGGCGGCGCCCGCGCTGCCGCCGTACGCGGGCGGGCCGTACCCGCCGCCGTACGGGGCGGTGCCGCTGGGCAAGGGCGATGCGCCGTACGGCGCATCGCCGCAGGCCGGGTCGTCCTGGAGCGCCGTGCCGCCGCAGGCCGAACCATGGAGCAGGCCACCGGGGAGCGATGCCGGGTCCGGCGGGGCGAACCCGGCGAACTAGCGTCCGCTCAGTCGAACTCGGGCCCCTCGTGCCTGGTCCGCTTGAGCTCGAAGAAGTGCGGGTAGCCCGCGAGCGCGACGGCCCCGTCCCAGACCTTGCCCGCGTCCTCGCCGCGCGGGATGCGGGAGAGGACCGGCCCGAAGAAGGCGACCCCGTTGATGTGGATGGTCGGGGTGCCGACGTCGTCGCCGACCTTGTCCATGCCCGCGTGGTGGCTGGCGCGCAGCGCCTCGTCGTACTCGGTGCTCTCCGCGGCCTCGGCCAGCTCGGCGGGGAGCCCGAGCTCGGCGAGCGAGTCCGCGATCACCGCGGCCAGCGACTCCGCGCGGTCCGGCCGCTCGTACTCGTCCTTGCGCTGGTGGATGCGGGTGCCCATGGCGGTGTAGAGATCGGGCAGGATCTCGTCGCCGTGCTTCTGCGCGGCGGCGATCGCCACCCGGACCGGGCCCCACGCGCTCTTCATCATCTCGCGGTACTCGTCGGGCAGGTCCTTGCCCTCGTTCAGCACCGCCAGGCTCATGACGTGGAAGCGGGCGTCGATGTCGCGCACCTGCTCCACCTCGAGGATCCAGCGCGAGGTGATCCAGCACCACGGGCACAGCGGGTCGAACCAGAAGTCGGCAACATCCTTGCTCACGGTCGATGTCCTCTCACAGCTCGGTCGCGGCGGCAGGCGCCACCCTCTTCGGGAGCAACCACCCCGGGCGGGGAATCGTTCCCGAACCGCGCCGCGATTCCGGAGTTCGCGCGCGCCGGGCCGCACTAGGGTGGGCGAGGTCGCCGCCAGGCCCTTCCACCGTGAGGAGTCCGTCATGACCTCGGAACGCCGCTTCATCGTCGTCGGTGCCGGACTGGGTGGCGCGGGGGTGGCGAAGGCATTGCGGGACAACGACTTCGACGGCCTGATCACGGTGATCGGCGCGGAGGAGCACCTACCGTACGAGCGCCCGCCGCTCTCCAAGGAGCACCTGGCGGGCAACAAGCCGTTCGCCGAGTTCACCGTGGCGCCGGACGCCTGGTACCGCGACCACCGGGTCGAGCTGCTGCTCGGCACCGAGGTGCGCGCCATCGACCCGGCCGCGCACACCGTCACGCTGCCGGACGATTCCACGCTCTCCTACGACAAGCTCGCGCTCGCCACCGGCTCCCGCCCGCGCAGCCTCGACCTGCCCGGCGCGGACGCCCCGAACGTCTACACGCTGCGCACCATCGACGACTCCGACACGCTGCGCGAGCTCTTCGCGGGCGGCACCCGCAGGCTGGCGGTGATCGGCGCGGGCTGGATCGGGCTGGAGGTGGCGGCCGCGGCGCGCGCGGCGGGCGTCGCGGTGACCGTGGTGGAGAGCGCGGAGCAGCCGCTGCTCGGCGCGCTCGGCCCGGAGATGGGCGCGGTCTTCGCCGAGCTGCACCGCGCGCACGACGTCGACCTGCGGCTGAACACCGGCGTCGCGGAGATCACCACCGCGCACGCGGGCGCCGCCCACGTCGCGACCGGGCTCCGGCTGGACGACGGCACCGAGATCGAGGCGGACGCCATCCTGGTCGCGGTCGGCGCGCGCCCGGAGATCGCGCTGGCCGAGGCGGCCGGACTGGACACCGATACCGGCGTCCTGGTCGACGAGCACCTGCGCACCAGCGACCCGGACATCGTCGCGGTCGGCGATATCGCCGAGCAGCAGCACCCGGTGCTCGGCGGCCGGGTCCGGGTGGAGCACTGGGCCACCGCGCTGAACCAACCCGCCGTCGCCGCCGCGACCATGCTCGACCGGGAGGCGAGCTACGACCGGCTCCCTTACTTCTTCACCGACCAGTACGACCTCGGCATGGAGTACACCGGCCACGTCCCGCGCGGCGCCGCCGAGCGGGTCGTGGTCCGCGGTGACACCGCTGCCATGGAGTTCGTCGCCTTCTGGCTGGACGGCGAGAACCGGGTGCTGGCCGGGATGAACGTCAATGTCTGGGAGGTCACCGACCGGATCCGCGAGTTGGTCGCGGGCGGCGAGCCGGTCGACCCGGAGCGGCTGGCGGACACCTCCCGCGAGCTGTGACCCGAACTGTGTCGAGCGCGCGGGCCCGGCTCCGACCATGCTGTGAGCGCGCCCGCCGGGCGCCGACACCGAGGAGCCGACCGTGAAGTACATCCTGCTCAAGTCGCACGCCCCCGCCGCCTACTGCAGCACCCCGCTGCCCGAGTGGGAGCCCGCGGACATCGCCGCGCACATCGATTTCCAGCGCGCGCTGGGCGAGCAGCTGGCCGCCGCGGGCGAGCTGGTGGACGCGCAGGGGCTGGCCGGGCCGGACCAGGCGCTGGTGGTGCACTCGGACGGCCGCACCGCGCCGGTCGTCACCGACGGGCCGTTCCCGGAGACGAAGGAGTTCCTCGCCGGGTACCTGGTGGTCGACGTGGCGAGCCGGGAGCGGGCGGTGCAGATCGCCGCGCGCATGTCGGCCGCGCCGGGGCCGGGCGGGGCGCCGATCGGGGAGTACATCGAGGTCCGCGCCGTGATGTCCGCCGGGCAGTGACCCGCGGGGAGCTGCCGCCCGAGCTCGAGCTGCTGCTGCGCGAGCTCGCCCCGCAGGTGCTCGGCGTGCTGGCCAGGCGCTGCGGCGACTTCGGTGCCGCCGAGGACGCGGTGCAGGAGGCGCTGCTCGCCGCCGCCACCACGTGGCCGGACGAGGGGTTGCCGGACAATCCGCGCGGTTGGCTGCTGCGGGTGGCGCAGCGCAGGCTCATCGACGCGATCCGCGCCGAGGCGGCGCGGCGCAGGCGCGAGGAGGCGGTGTTCGAGCGCGAGGTGCCCGGCGCCGACCCGCCCGCGGGCGACGACACCCTCGCCATGTACGTGCTGTGCTGCCACCCGGCGCTGCCGGAGGCGGCGGCGGTCGCGCTCACCCTGCGCGCCGTCGGCGGGCTGGATACCAGGGCGATCGCCGCGGCCTTCCTGGTCCCGGAGGCGACCATGGCGCAGCGCATCGCGCGCGCCAAGAAGCGGCTGGCCGGGCTCGGGGAGCCGTTCGCCCGGCCGGACCGGGCGGCCTGGCGGGAGCGGCTGCCGCCGGTGCTTCGCGTGCTCTACCTGATCTTCACCGAGGGCCACACCGCGAGCGCGGGCGGCGCGCTGCACCGGCCGGACCTGGCCGCCGAGGCGGTCCGGCTGACCCGCGCACTGCACCGCCTGCTGCCGGACGACCCCGAGGTGACCGGGCTGCTCGCGCTGCTGCTGCTCACCGACGCCAGGCGGGGCGCGCGCACCGGGCCGCACGGCGAGCTGATCCCGCTGGCCGAGCAGGACCGCGGCCGCTGGGACCGCGCCATGATCGGCGAGGGCGTCCGGCTGGCGACCGCGGCGGTCGGCGCCGGGCTGACCGGGCCGTACCGGATCCAGGCGGCGGTGGCGGCGCTGCACGCGCAGGCGCTGCGGGTGGCGGAGACCGACTGGGCGGGGATCCTCGCGCTCTACACCCTGCTGGAGCGGCAGGCATCGAACCCGGTGGTGACGCTGAACCGCGCGGTCGCGGTCGCCATGGTGCACGGCCCGGCGGCCGGGCTCGCGGCGACCGAGGGGCTGGAGCCCGCCTTCGCCACCGGCCACCGGCTGGACGCGGTGCGCGGGCACCTGCACGAGCTCGCGGGCGACACCGCGCGCGCCGTCGCGCACTACGACGCGGCCGCAGCGGCGAGCACCAGCACCCCCGAGCGCGACTACCTGACGCTGCGCGCCGCCCGGCTGCGGCACGGGCATACTGCTGGACCGTGAGCGAAACGTTCAGCGCGGGCGTGCTGCTGTACCGCGGGTCAAGCCCGGCCGTCGAGGTGCTGCTCGGGCACATGGGCGGCCCCTTCTGGGCCAGGAAGGACGCGGGGGCCTGGACCCTGCCCAAGGGCGAGTACGACCCGGAGACCGAGGACGCGCAGGTCGCGGCGGCCCGCGAATTCGCCGAGGAGCTGGGGCTCCCGGTGCCGGAGGGGCCGTGGACGCCGCTCGGCGCGGTGCGCTACCGCAGCGGGCGCAACCGCAAGAATCTCGCGGCCTGGGCGGTCCGCGGCGAGCTGGACCCGGCCGCGATCGTGCCGGGCACCTTCGATCTGGAGTGGCCGCCGCGCTCCGGGACGATCACCGCCTTCCCCGAACTCGACCGGGTGGCCTGGTTCGACCTCGCGACCGCGCACGAGAAGCTCGGCTCCGGCCCGCGCCCCCTCCTCGACCGGCTCCGCGAGCACCTGCAGGGCGCCGCGGACTGATTCGCCCCCGGCTCGGACGCACCGCGCCACGCGGACTTCAGCGGTAGCAGGCCCGCGCGGCGGCTGCCGCCGACACAGCCCGGCTCAGGCCGGGACGCCCGCCCAGGTGCGGCCGGTGACCAGCTCGTACGCCTGCACGTACCTGGCCCGCGTCGCCTCGACGATATCGGCCGGGATCTCCGGCCCCGGCGGCTCCCGGTCCCACCCGGTCGAGGTCGCCCAGTCCCGCACGAACTGCTTGTCGAAGGAGCGCTGCGCCCGCCCCGGCTCCCACTCGTCGGCGGGCCAGAACCGGGACGAGTCCGAGGTCAGCACCTCGTCACCGAGGGTGAGCACGGCACCGTCCCAGCCGAACTCGACCTTGGTGTCGGCCACGATCACCCCGCGCTCGGCGGCGTGCGCGGCGCCGCGCGCGTAGATGTCCAGGGTCAGGTCGCGCAGCCGCTCGGCCACCTCGCGCCCCTCCTGGTCGACCACCTCGGCGAAGGTGAGGAACTCGTCGTGCCCGGTGTCGGAGATCTTGGTGGTCGGGGTGAAGATCGGTTCGGGCAGCCGGTCGCCCTCGCGCAGCCCGGCGGGCAGCTTCACCCCCGAGACGGCGCCGTCGCGCTGGTACTCGCGCAGCCCCATGCCGACCAGGTAGCCGCGGGCGATGCACTCCACCTGCACCATGCGCAGCGGCTTCACCCGGATCGCGCGGCCCGCGAACTCGGCGGGCACGTCGGTGGTCGAGAGCACGTGGTTCGGGATGTCGCCGAAGAAGTCGAACCACCAGTTCGAGAGCTGGGTGAGCAGCGCGCCCTTCTCCGGGATCGGGGTCGGCAGCGACACGTCGTAGACCGAGACCCGATCGGAGGCGACGAGCAGCAGCGTGTCCCCGTCCTCGTACAGGTCCCTGACCTTCCCGGCGTGTACGTGCTTCACCCAGACCCTCCGCGGTTGTGACCATACTGAACTCGACGCGACCATACTGCACTACGAACCTGTAGTAGCGGCGGCTTCGCCGGAGTCACCCGAACTTAGAAGGAGCACTGTGTCCGCACCCAACCTGACCCGCGACCAGGCGATCGAGCGCGCCGCGGTGGTGCAGGTCGAGAACTACCGCATCGACCTCGATCTGACCGACGGCGCGGGCAAACCGGGTGAGGGAACCTTCCGCTCCCGCACCGTGATCAGCTTCACCGCGACCCCGGGCGCGCGCACCTTCGTCGACATCGTGGCCCGTTCGGTCGACTCCGCCGTGCTGAACGGCACCGAACTCGACGTCAGCGGCTACGACGAGGCCACCGGGATCGCGCTGACCGATCTCGCCGAGCGCAACGAGCTGGTGGTCGAGGCGGACTGCGAGTACTCGCACACCGGCGAGGGGCTGCACCGCTTCGTCGACCCCGCCGACGGCGGCGTCTACCTGTACTCCCAGTTCGAGACGGCCGACGCCAAGCGCATGTTCGCCTGCTTCGACCAGCCGGACCTCAAGGCCACCTTCGACGTCACCGTCACCGCCCCCACCGACTGGCAGGTCATCTCCAACGGCGCCGCCGCCGCGCGGGAGAGCGCCGCGCCCGGCACCCACGTCTTCGCCACCACGCCGCGGATGAGCACCTACCTGGTGGCGCTGATCGCCGGGCCGTACGCGCAGTGGACCGACGCCTACACCGACGAGCACGGCACCATCCCGCTCGGCATCTACTGCCGCGCCTCGCTGTCGGACTTCATGGACGCCGAGCGGCTCTTCACCGAGACCAAGCAGGGTTTCGCCTTCTACCACGCGAACTTCGGCGTTCCCTACGCCTTCGGCAAGTACGACCAGCTCTTCGTGCCGGAGTTCAACGCGGGCGCCATGGAGAACGCGGGCGCCGTCACCTTCCTGGAGGACTACGTCTTCCGGTCCAAGGTGACGCGGGCCTCCTACGAGCGCCGCGCCGAGACCGTGCTGCACGAGATGGCGCACATGTGGTTCGGCGACCTGGTCACCATGAAGTGGTGGGACGACCTGTGGTTGAACGAGTCGTTCGCCACCTTCGCCTCGGTGCTCTGCCAGGCCGAGGCGACCGAGTACACGAGCGCATGGACCACCTTCGCCAATGTGGAGAAGTCCTGGGCGTACCGGCAGGACCAGCTGCCGTCGACGCACCCGATCGCCGCCGACATCCCGGACCTGGCCGCGGTGGAGGTCAACTTCGACGGCATCACCTACGCCAAGGGCGCCAGCGTGCTCAAGCAGCTCGTCGCCTACGTGGGGCTGGAGCCGTTCCTGGCCGGGCTGCGCGCCTACTTCGCCGACCACGCCTACGGCAACGCCACCTTCGACGACCTGCTGGCCGCGCTGGAGAAGTCGTCCGGGCGCGACCTCTCCGACTGGGGCGCGCAGTGGCTCAAGACCACCGGGCTGAACATCCTGCGGCCGGAGTTCGAGGTCGGCGCGGACGGCGCCTTCACCTCGTTCGCGGTGGTCCAGGAGGGGGCGGCGCCGGGCGCGGGCGAGCAGCGGGTGCACCGGCTCGCCATCGGCGTCTACGACGAGCAGGACGGCAGGCTGGTCCGGACCACCAGGGTCGAGCTGGACCTGGAGGCGGCCGAGCGCACCGAGGTGCCGCAGCTGGTCGGCGTCCCGCGCGGCAAGTTCGTGCTGGTCAACGATGACGACCTGACCTACTGCTCGGTGCGGCTCGACCCGGACTCGCTGGACGTGCTGGTCAATCGGATCGCCGATATCGCCGAGCCGCTGCCGCGCACGCTGGCCTGGTCGGCGGCGTGGGAGATGACCAGGCAGGCCGAGTTCAAGGCGCGCGACTTCGTGGCGCTGGTGCAGCGCGGGGTGGGCGCGGAGACCGAGATCGGCGTGGTGCAGCGGCTGCTCATGCAGGCGCACGCCACGCTGGCCTCCTACGCCGAGCCGGAGTGGGCGAGCAGCACCGGCTGGCCGGACTTCGCCAACCGGCTGCTGGAGCTGGCCCGCGAGGCCGAGCCGGGCTCGGACCACCAGCTCGCCTTCGTCAACGCGCTCACCGCGGCCCGGCTCTCCGCCTGGCACACCGAGGTGCTGCGCGAGCTGCTCGACGGCGACCCGGCCGGGGTCGGGCTGCCCGGGCTGCTCGTCGACACCGACCTGCGCTGGCGGATCGTGGCGGCGCTGGCGGCGGCGGGCGAGCTCGACGCCGACGGCACCGAGACGCCCGCCATCGACAAGGAGCTGGCCGGTGACCCGACCGCCGCGGGCAAGCGCCAGGCGGCGGCGGCCGCGGCGGCGCGGCCGATCGCCGAGGTGAAGGCGCAGGCGTGGGCGACCGTCATGGAGGACGACACGGTGCCGAACATCACCGCGCGCGCCATCGTCGGCGGTTTCGCCCCCGCCGGGCAGGGCGAGCTGGTGGCGCCGTACCTGGACCGCTACTTCGGCGATATCGCGCAGGTGTGGGAGCGGCGCTCCAGTGAGGTCGCGCAGACCGTGGTGGTCGGGCTGTACCCGTCCTGGGTGATCACCGAGGAGGCGGTCGCCAAGGCGGACGAGTTCCTCGCGGGCGAGCACCCGCCCGCGCTGTACCGCCTGGTCAGCGAGGGCAAAGCAGGCGTAGAGCGCGCCCTGCGCGCCCAGGCCTTCGACCGGGGTCAGTAAACGCGTCCGGCGCGGTCCTCACGGACCGCGCC
>NZ_JBHVAK010000085.1:0-21346 GCF_042667085.1 Nocardia sp. NPDC057353 | reverse complement strand
GGCTCCACTTCTACAATCACCACCGAGCCCACTCCGCGATCGGAGGCCGACCACCGGTCACCCGACTGACCAACCTCCCTGGACATCACAACTAGTCGGCGGCGGGGCCGGCTACACCGTCGGTTTTGCGAGGATTTATCCTGGGAACCCGGGTCGGGGCCGGGAAATCAGCTGCACCGGCTACAGTGCAGCGATCTTCCCGGGCGCCATAGCGATGACCGGTAGCGACCCTGGAGCCGACGATGTCCCCGTTCCGCCGTAAGTCCGTTCTCACCATAGCCGCATCGGCACTGATGCTGCTGTTCGCGGGCGGCACCGCCCACGCCGACTCCGGGATCACCGACTACGGCGGCGGCTGTGTCCTGAACGCGGGCAATCGGGCGGCGACCATCGATGCGCTGCGCTTCCGCTGCACCCCGGAACAGCAGGATCTGCTGTTCCACGCGGCCGCCCCGGGCGCCGTCCCGCGCGGCGTCACCGACGGCTGGATGGTGCGGCCCGGCTACCTGCAGGGCATCACGCCCGCCTTCTGGATCGGCAAGACCTTCGCCACCGGCCCGGACGGCGGCCCGCTGACCAACCGGATCACCGGGCTCGACATCGCCGGCTGGCCCGCGGACATCTACCGCGGCACCGCGCTGCTGGACGGACGCCCGGCCTGGGTGCTCAACTACGCGCCGTCGCCGACCCCGCAGGTGCACGACGAGGTGCGGGAGGTCTCGCCCGGCGTCTGGTTCGGCTACTCGTGGTGGCTCGGCGCCCCGAACGTGCTGCTGCTGACCTTCGTGGTCGCCACGCCGTGAGGGGTTGACCCTCCCGCCACGGGAGGGTGTTCGCTGGAGCCATGACAGCGACCGTCCCGATCGGGGAGTTCTCCCGGTTGACCTACCTCAGCGTCAAGGCGCTGCGGTACTACCACGACATCGCGCTGCTGGAGCCCGCGGCGGTCGACCCCGGCTCCGGCTACCGGCGCTACGCGGTGGATCAGGTGCCGACCGCGCACCTGATCCGCCGCCTGCGCGCGCTGGACATGCCGGTCGAGGAGATCCGCACGGTGCTCGGCGCGCCGGACGCGGCGGTCAGGGACACCGCCCTGCGCGCGCACCTGCTCCGGATGGAGGAGGAGCTGAACCGCACCCGCGACGTGGTGGCCTCGCTGCGCGCGCTGCTCGCCCCTGGGGCGCGGGCGCTCGCGGTGGAGTACCGCAGCACGCCCGGATTCTCCGCGCTCGCCGTCACCGAGGGGATGGTCAGGGCCGATATCGGGCCCTGGTGCGGCAGCGCCTTCGCCCTGCTCTACCGGACGCTGACGGCCGCGGGGGTGTCGCCCGCCGGGCCGGGCGGGGCCCTGTACTCCACCGCCTGGTTCGAGGAGGACGCGGGCGAGGTGACGGCGTACGTCCCGGTGCCTGCCCGCACCGCGGGCCCGCTGCCGCCCGCCGCGGCCACGCACCCCGCGCCGGTCCTCGCCGAGCTGCCCGCGGGCCGCTTCGCCGTCGCCGTGCACGAGGGCGGCTTCGAGGACTTCGACCGCAGCTACGGCGCGCTCGGCAGCCACGTCGCCGCGCACGACGTCTCGCTGCCCGCGCCCATTCGCGAGATCTACCTGGCCGGGCCGGACGTGGTCGCCGACCCGGCCGGCTACCGCACCGAAATCTGCTGGCCCATCCGCTGATTCAGGAGGAACCCATGTCACTCGCGCTCGCGCACGTCACGATCGACAGCGAGAACGCCGCAGCGCTGGCGGGCTTCTACGCCGAATTGCTGGAGCGGGAGGTGGATCCGGAGGCGTCGGAGTACTTCGCCACCGTCGGCGGCGCCCCGACGCTCATGTTCATCAAGGTGGGCGACAAGACGCCGGGGAAGAACTCGGTGCACCTCGACCTGCACGCGCCGGATCGGCGGGCGCAGGTCGAGCGGGCACTCGCCCTCGGCGCGCAGCAGCTCGGCGATTTCGACGAGTACGGCGCGCGCTGGACCACGCTCAGTGATCCCGAGGGGAACCTGTTCGATATCGGAGAAACTCGCTAGGCGAGTTCCTTCTTCAGGTTCTCCAGCACCTCGGCCTGGATCTTCTTCAGGCCGAGCGGGGCGAAGATGCCCTCGAAGATGCCCTTGACCCCGCCCGCACCGTTCCAGGTGGTGAGCAGCGTGACCGTGGAGCCGGTGCCGTCGGGGGTCACGGTCCAGGTGTTGACCAGGGTGGAGTTCGAATCCTTCTCGGTGACGGTGGAATCCGTCGCGGTCACCACGGCGCGCACGTTGCGCTGCCGCTTCTCGGTGGCCTGCAGGATCCACTCGGCGACGGTGCCGGTGCCCTTGCCGCCCTCGACCACCCGGTAGTCGCGGTAGTGCGCGCTCAGGATGCGCGGGCGGACGGTGTCGTAGTCGGCGACGGCCGCCAGCACCCGCTGCGGATCCGCGGCCACCGTGACCGAACTGCTGGCGCTGACCTGTCCCACTTCGCACTCCTTCTCCGGGCGCCTGCCCGGCGCCCTGCTGTCCGAATCGTCCGGACCGGTACGGCCCGAACGTCAACGATCCTGCCCGATTCCGGGCGGGCGCACGAATGCGCGCCCGGTGTCGAGGGAGTTACAACACCGCCGTGTTACCTGCTTGTTCCCTGTTCGCCGCCCACCGTGACATTTCTCGGCCGACACGGTGAACTTCATGGCCGGTGTCGGTTCGACGTACTAGCGTCGAGGGGTGGCAGTGAGTCCGATGAGGAAGGCCGGCCACGCCCCGGCCGCACGCGAATCCGGTTTCGCCGCGCATCGGGAAGGCGTCGAGCGACTTCTCGCGAGCTATCGCGCCATTCCGCCCGACGCGAATGTCCGTTTGGCGAAGAAAACATCGAATTTGTTCCGGGCGCGGGCGAGCAATTCCGCTCCCGGGCTCGACGTCTCCGGGCTGACGTCGGTCATCGCGGTGGACCCGGTGGCCCGCACCGCCGATGTCGCGGGGATGACCACCTACGAGGACCTGGTGGCGACCACGCTGCCGTACGGGCTGGCGCCGCTGGTGGTGCCGCAGCTCAAGACGATCACGCTGGGCGGCGCCGTCACCGGGCTCGGGATCGAGTCCACCTCGTTCCGCAGCGGCCTGCCGCACGAGTCGGTGCTGGAGATGGAGGTCCTCACCGGTGCGGGAGAGCTGCGCACCGTGCGCCCGGACGGCGAGTACGCCGACCTCTTCCGCGGCTTCCCGAACTCCTACGGCACGCTCGGCTACACCGTCCGGCTGAAGATCGAGCTGGAGCCGGTGCTGCCCTACGTCGAGCTGCGGCACCTGCGCTTCCACGACCTGCGCGCGCTGGAGGCGGCGCTGACCAGGATCGTGCTCGACCGCGCGCACGACGGCGAGCGGGTGGACTACCTGGACGGCGTGGTCTTCACCGCGGAGGAGAGCTACCTGATCCTCGGCAGGCAGACCGACGAGCCGGGGCCGACCAGCGACTACACCGGGATGCGGATCTTCTACCAGTCGATCAGGCACGACGGCGCCGCGCCGAAGCGGGACCGGCTCACGATCGCCGACTACCTGTGGCGCTGGGACACCGACTGGTTCTGGTGCTCGCGCGCCTTCGGCACGCAGAACCCGCGCATCCGCAGGTTCTGGCCGAAGCGGTACCGGCGCAGCAGCTTCTACTGGAAGCTGGTCGCGCTGGACCGGAGGTACGGGATCGCCGACCGGCTCGGCGCGCGGAAGGGGAACCCGCCGCAGGAGCGGGTGGTGCAGGACATCGAGGTCCCGGTGCAGCGCACCGCCGATTTCGTCGAGTGGTTCCTGCGGGAGATCCCGATCGAGCCGCTCTGGCTCTGCCCGCTGCGGCTGCGCGACACCGGCGCCGACCCCGGCGCGGGGGGCCGCGCCTGGCCGCTGTACCCGCTGGCGCCAGGGCGCACGTACGTGAACGTCGGGTTCTGGTCGGCGGTGCCGACCGTTCCCGGGCAGCCGGAGGGCGCGGCCAACCGCGCCATCGAGCGCACCGTCACCGAGTTCGACGGCCACAAATCGCTGTACTCGGATTCCTTCTACGACAAGGATGAATTCGCGGCGCTCTACGGCGGCAGCCATTACACCGAGCTGAAAAAACGCTACGACCCGGACCAGCGGCTGCTGGACCTGTATGCGAAGGCGGTGCAGAGACAATGACAACTTTTCGGGACCGATCCGACGTATTGGCGGAACTCGGGACGAAATTGACGATCGCGGAGATCATCGAAACGTTGGTCGACGGCCCGGTTCCGGTTCGTTTCACCGCGTTCGACGGCAGCGCGACCGGGCCGGAGGACTCCGAATTCACCCTGGAGATCCGCAATCCGCGCGGCATCAACTACCTGGTGAACGCGCTCGGCGATCTCGGGCTGGCGCGTGCCTACATCTCGGGCGACCTGATCGCGCACGGCGTGCACCCCGGCGACCCGTACGGGGTGCTGCACGCCATGCAGTCGCTGCGCTTCCACCGGCCGTCGGCGCTGACGCTGCTCACCATCGCGCGCTCGCTCGGCTGGGAGCGGCTGCGCCCGGTCCCGCCGCCGCCGCAGGAGACGCTGCCGCGCTGGCGCCGGGTGGCCTTCGAGGGGCTGCGACACTCCAAGACCAGGGACGCCGAGGCGATCCACCACCACTACGACGTCTCCAACGCCTTCTACGAGCACGTGCTCGGGCCGTCCATGACCTACACCTGCGCCGCCTACGGCGCGTCGGACTGGACGCTGGAGCAGGCGCAGGAGAACAAGTACCGGCTGGTCTTCGACAAGCTGAAGCTGAAGGCGGGTGACCGGCTGCTCGACATCGGCTGCGGCTGGGGTGGGATGGTGCGCTACGCCGCCCGGCGGGGAGTCCGGGTGATCGGGGCGACGCTCTCCGCCGAGCAGGCCGCCTGGGCGCGGCAGAAGATCGAGGAGGAGGGGCTCGGCGAACTCGCCGAGGTGCGGCACAGCGACTACCGGGACATCGCGGAGTCCGGGTTCGACGCCGTCTCCTCGATCGGGCTCACCGAGCACATCGGGGTGCACAACTACCCGAGCTACTTCCGCTTCATCCAGGGCAAGCTGCGCGACGGCGGGCTCTTCCTGAACCACTGCATCACCAGGCACGACAACACCAGGACCACCAAGGCGGGCGACTTCATCGACCGCTACGTCTTCCCGGACGGTGAGCTGATCGGGTCGGGGCGGATCATCAGCGACATCCAGAACGTCGGGCTCGAGGTGCTGCACGAGGAGAACCTGCGCGAGCACTACGCGCTCACGCTCGCCGAGTGGTGCGCGAACCTGGTCGCCAACTGGGACGCCTGCGTCGCCGAGGCCGGGGAGGGGACCGCCAAGGTGTGGGGGCTCTACATGGCGGGCAGCAGGCTCGGTTTCCAGCGCAACGTCGTGCAGCTGCACCAGGTGCTCGGCGTCAAGCTCGGCCCCGACGGGCTCTGGAACGTGCCGCTACGCCCCTGGTGGGAACCGTAAGCTCCGCAACCCTCCGGGGTGGGCAGGGTATGTCGCCCACCCCGGGGGTGGGCGACCCCACCCCCTCGGGGGCCCCCTACCGCAAGGCTCCGCCGCAGGGCGCTTCGCCTCCGTGGCCGCAAGGCACTCCTCCCGCGGCCGTGGGGTGACCCCCTCGCGGCTGTTCCGGCGGTAGCCGGAAGGGGGCTCAACCCCGTAGGGGTGGAAACAATTTCTTACTCTTCTGACCCGAGCACGCGGAGAATCGCGGTGATCCCCGGCCCGGTGTCCAGCAGGGGCCGAGGCCACCCGATCTCCGCGCAGGTGGCAGCTACCGGCCGCACGAGATGAGCGGCCTCGCCGACCCACCCCGCCGCCGCCAGGCACTCGGCCAGCAGCAGCGTGGTGTCGAGTTCGGCCCGCGGCCGCTGCTGCTCCACCATCCGACTGCGCAGCGCCCGCGCCCGCCGGACCGCCCGATCCGCGAGTTCACCATCGGCACCGGAGGCATGCCGCGCAAGCAGGGTGCGCACCGCGCAGATCTCCTCCGCCTCGGCGATCAGCGCCGCCGCCCCGCGCCGCCGCCCGCCCCCGTACGGCGCCCCCTCCGGCTCCCCCGGCGCCGCGAACCCGAGCCGCAGCCGCTCGGCCCGCACGTGCGCCCCCAGCCTGGCCAGCTCGTTGCTCTCGGCCAGCAGGGCCCCCTCGTCCAGCCGGGCGAGCGCGGCTTCCCGATCGCCGCGCAGCGCCTTCACCCGCGCCCCGATCACGTAGGCGGGCACCAGGAAGTCCACCGGCCCGATCCGGGTGGCGAGCCGGTGGCTCTCGTCCAGCAGCTCGGCCGCCGCCTCCAGGTCACCCTGCCGGTACCGCAGTTCGCCGAGCATGGCCGCCGCCAGCCGCACGGCGTGCGAGCGCGGCCCGGAGCGGGCCAGCGCCAGCTCGTAGGCGCGCCGGTACCGGTCGTCGGCGGTCTCGACGTCGAGCAGCTCGTACCCGGCCGCGCCCTCCCCGCAGAGCCCGAAGACCGCGCCGAGCGGGTCCTTCGACGCGGCGTGGTACTCCGCGGCCCAGAGCTGCACCCGCGCCGCCTCGCCGAAGTCGCCCTCCGCCCAGTGCACGAAGCTCGCCAAATTGGCCGCGGTGGAGACGGTCCATGCGGGCAGCTCGTCCGCCCTGGCCAGGCAGTCCGCCACCCCGTCGAGCACGCCGTCGGTGCGGTCCCGCGCGACGTCGTCGGCGGCGGCGAGCACCGCGGCCGCGCAGCGCTGCGCCGCCACCTCGGCATCGTCCGCGGCGCCGCGGGCGAGCAGGTTCGACAGCTTGCCGAGCGTGCTCCGCGCCGCCCCGGACTGCTGCAGGTTCACATTGGCCCGCGCGACCGCCATGAGCAGCTTGGAGCGCGAGGCCACCTGCTGTACGGGCAGCTTGGAGACGGTGCCGAGCAGCGTCGCCAGCCGCGAGCCGTCGATCAGGTCCATGCCGCCGCTCTCCAGCAGGTCGAGCGCCATGGTGAGGTCGGCGGCGGCGAGCGCGTGGTCCACCGACTTGCGCAGCTGCTGGTGCTCGGCGAACCAGCGCGACGCCTTCCGGTGCAGCGCGCGCGAGCGCCCGGGCCGCACCCGGTCCAGCCGGGCGCGCAGGTACTCGGCGAAGAGCGGCTGGATTCGGAACCAGCTCGGGTCCCGGTGGCTGCGGGTGACGAAGAGCTCCCGCGATTCGGCCTCGGCCAGCAGCAGCTCGGCCTCCCGGTCGCCGGTGAGCGCGGTGGCGAGCGGGCCGCTGACCCGCTCGGTCACCGAGACGTCCATCAGGAAGTCGAGCAGCCGCGGCTCCAGGGCATCCAGCACGTTCTCGGTGAGGTACTCGCCGATGCCGTGCGCGCCGAAGCTCTCCACCAGCCGCTCCGGGTCGGTGCCGGTGCGCAGCGAGAGCCCGGCCAGCGCGACCGCGGCGGGCCAGCCGTCGGTGGCCGTGGTGATCGCCTCGACCTGGGCGTCGTTCAGCGCCTGCGGCTCGCCGTGTGCCAGCACCTCGGCGGTCTCCTCGGCGCTGAACCGGAGCCGCGCGGCGTCCAGCTCGACCAGTTCGTCGTCGACCCGGAGCCTGCTCAGCGGCAATGCGCCCTGGTCCCTCGTGGTGACCACGAAGCGCAGGTGGTGGCAGCCGTTGCCGAGCAGGCTGTCCAGCACGCCGCGGGCGCCCTCGTCGGTGATCCGGTGCCAGTCGTCGATCAGCACGACCACCGGCTCGCCGGAGGAGTGCAGCTCGTCGATCAGGGTGGCGACGACGTAGCCGATGCCGTCCGCGGGCCGCTCCTCCAGCACCTGCCCGAGCCCGGCCCCGATCTCCGGGCGCACCCGGCGGACCGCCTCGACCAGGTGCGCGAGGAACCAGCTCGCGGCGTCGTCGTCGGCGTCGATCCCGATCCAGGCGGCGGCGACCCCGCGCTCCTGCAGGTCGGCCCGGTACTGCGCGGCCAGCGTGCTCTTGCCGTACCCGGCGGGGGCGTGGATCAGCGCCAGCCTGCGCAGCCCGCCCGCGCGCAGGATGCGCAGCAGCTCGCCGCGGCGCACCGGCGCGCGCAGCGGGGTCGGCGGGCGGAACTTGGTGGCCGGGGTCGGCGGCACGGTGCCCGCCGGTCCCGTGTCCCGCCGGGTCGGCTCGGGCGCCATGTGCCCGAGCACCACGCCCTCGGATGCTGAGCCCTCCTGCCCCGAGGTCCAGGACGCGGAGCCCTCCGACCCCGAGGTCCCGAGCGCCGAGCCCTCCGGCCCCATGCTCTCGGACGCTGAGTCCTCGGCCCCGGTCCATGTGCCGTTGAACCCGGCGGCTGCGACCAAGGGCAGTGCCATTTCGTCCGGCGGCCGCCCGTGCGCCCGCTGCACCGCGCGCAGCAGCTCGCCGAAGGCGTACGCGCTGTCCGGGCGCTCCCCGGGGTCGGGGGCCATGGCCCGCTCGATCGCACCGGCGACGTCGTCCGGGATGGCGTGTTCGCGCAGGTCGGGGACGGGCTGCGTGGTGATCCGGAGGAACTGGGCGACCACCTTCTCCCCCGCCTGCCGCTCGAAGGCGGCGTGCCCGGTGAGCACCGCGAAGAGCGTGGCGCCCAGGCCGTAGACGTCGGAGCGCACGCTCGGCTCCTGGCCGCCGAGCACCTCAGGCGCGGTGTAGGCGGGCGAGCCGGTGATCAGGTTGCCCGAGGTGCGGAACCCGCCGGGGATGCGGGCGATGCCGAAGTCCGTGAGCTGCGGCTCACCGTAGGCGCTGAGCAGCACGTTCGCCGGTTTCACGTCCCGGTGCAGAATGCCTGCCCGGTGCGCGCTCTCGATCGCGCCCGCCAGCCTGACCCCCGCGCGCAGCGTGTCGGCCCAGCCGAGCGGCCCCTGCTCGCGCAGCGTGTCGTCCAGCGAACCGCGCACGCAGAACGGCATGACGATGATCGGCAGCCCGCTCGGCGTGACGTCGACCTGCAGGATGTCGAGGATATTGGGGTGCCCGGAGAGCCTGCCCATGGCCTGCTCCTCGCGCAGGAAGCGGGCCCGGCTCTCGGCGTCCAGGTCCGAGGAGAGCACCTTCACCGCGACCACCCGCCCCAGCGTGGCCTGCACACAGCGGAAGACGACGCCGAAGCCGCCGCGGCCGATCGTCACCGCCTCGGCGAGCCCCATCCCGGCCAGCTCCGCGACGATCTCGGCCAGGTCGTCGGGGTCGGCGCCGGGCAGGTGCCGTCGAGTCTCGGATACGGCCTGCCCCGGCTCGGGGGCCGCCCGTTCCGGCGAGGGTCGGTTCACCGGACCACCTCGACCTCACTCGACGCCGCGGTACACACCCTCCAACGTAGCGCGCCGGATGCCGGAGCGGTGCCCTTACGCCCGGCGCGGCGGCCCGCGGCTGATCGGAGGTTCCGATCAGCGCAGCGCGACCGCGATCACCTGGGTCTTCTGCTTGTCGTCGAAGTTGTTGTCGCTGACCAGGATCAGCGTGCGCTCGCCGGTGCCGAGGCGCGGGCCCCAGGTCATCCCCTCGATATTGTCGACGTGGCCGAGGCCGAGCTGGTTGAGATCCGCCACCAGTTGCTTGGCCACCGGCTTGCCCGCGCCGATCGGCTTGTCCAGCACGTTGCCCGCGGCCGCGAGATCCGCGCGGTAGATACGGATCCGGTTGCCCTGGCCCGGGACGTAGCCGCGCTCCAGCACGAGCAGCTTGGTGGGGTCGAGCGGGTTCTCGGCGAGGATGCTCGAGACCCCGTTGTTGCCCTCGCCTGGGGCGAAGACCGGCTCCACCGGGTAGGCGTACTGGGCCAGCACCGGGCCGGAGCGCGCCTGCACGGTGAGCCGGATCGGCGCGCCGGCGGCGGCGGTCGGCTCCGGGCCGTCCTGCAGCAGCGGCGCCTCCAGCGCGGTCACGAAGAGCATGCCGTCGGCGGCGAAGGTGGCGGCCTCGAGGCCGCCGTTGCGGCGCGGCCCGGTCGTGGCGCGCATGGCGGTGTTGCCCGCGATCGGCAGCTCGCCCAGGTAGCCGCCGTCCTGGCCCGCGATCCGGGTGGCCGGGTCGATGAGCAGCTCCTCGAAGCGCTCGCCCTCCTGGGTCCAGACGAAGTCGCCGGTGCGCGGGTCGACCCGGATCTCCTCGGGATCCACCGAGAGCGCGCCGTATTCGTCGCCGTCCGCGGTGCGCAGCGGGTGCGTGCCGGTGAGCGTGACCGGGCCGATGCCCTTGTCGTCCACGGTGAACCGCGCGGTGTAGAACCGGGCCGGGTCGCGCTCCGAGCGGTCGTCGCTGATCAGGACGTACTCACCGGTGCGGGCGGCGAAATCGATGCCGGAGAGCCCGCCGACGGTGGTGCCGTCGAACTCCAGCCCGAAGGGCAGCACCTGTTCGCCGAGCAGCCGGACCGGCGCGGGCGCCGCCCCCGCCGTCGGCGCTCCACCCGGCAGCAGCAGCGCCGCACCTGCCAATACCCCTGCAACGGCCCGACCCGTCCGCCCACTCGACACGCGATCAAAATAGCCGAACTCGCGAGTAGGAGTGAAGAGCACCACAAACCGTACGGTTAACAAGACCGTGCTCTTCGCCACAGCGAAACGCATTGCGCGCACCCCGAATCCGTGCAGTGCCGCAACGCGGCGGGCCCGCCACCGCAGCGCGGTGACGGGCCCGTCGGGCTTGCTGCCTACTTGCGCAGCGAGGCCGGAACCTCGAAGCGCTTGCCGTACTTCTCGGCCAGGTAGTCGGCACGGGCCACGAAGGCCTCCTGCCCACCCGGGTAGCCGACGATGAACTGGTGCACACCGCCGGTCCAGGCCGGGAAGCCGATGCCGAAGATCGAGCCGATGTTGGCGTCGGCGGTCGAGGTGAGCACCCCTTCGTCGAAGCACTTCTGGGTCTCGATGGCCTCGGCGAACAGCATCCGGTCGACCAGGTCCTGGAACGGCACCTGCAGCTCCGGGCTGGTCTTGTAGTGATCCCGGATGCCCTGCCAGATGTGCAGGCGCTTGCCGTCCTCGTCGTACTCGAAGAAGCCCGCCTTCTCCAGCCGGCCCGGGCGGCCCTGCTCGACCATGAAGTCGATGACGTCCAGCGCCGGGTGCCGCTCGGTGCCCATGGTGATGTCGCCCCGCTCGGCGGCTTCCTGGGTCTCCTTGGCGATCTTCTGCATGAGCTTCATGTTCAGCTCGTCGGTCAGCTGCAGCGGCGCGGCCGGGTAGCCCGCGCGCAGACCGGCCTGCTCGATGGTGGCGGGCTCGATGCCCTCCGTGAGCATGGCGATCGCCTCGTTGACGAAGGTGCCGATCACCCGCGAGGTGAAGAAGCCGCGGCTGTCGTTGACCACGATCGGGGTCTTCTTGATGGCGAGGGTGTAGTCGAACACCCTGGCCAGCGCCTCGTCCGAGGTCTTCTCCCCGCGGATGATCTCCACCAGCGGCATCTTGTCGACGGGCGAGAAGAAGTGGATGCCGATGAAGTCCTCCTGCCGCTTCACACCGTTCGCGAGACCGGTGATCGGCAGGGTGGAGGTGTTCGAGCCGAGCAGCGCGTCGGGGGTGACGACGTCCTCGATCTCCTGGAACACCTTGTGCTTCAGCTCGGTGTTCTCGAAGACCGCCTCGATCACGAAGTCGACGCCCGCGAAGTCGGCCGGGTCGGCGGTCGGCTTGATCCGGTCGAGCAGCGCCTTGGACTTCTCCTCGGTGGTCTTGCCCCGGGAGAGCGCCTTGGCCTCGATCTTCTCGGAGTAGTTCTTGCCGCGCTCGGCCGCCTCGATGGTGACGTCCTTGAGCACGACGTCGTAGCCCGCCTTGGCGGAGACGTACGCGATGCCCGCGCCCATCATGCCCGCGCCGAGCACGCCGACCTTCTTGATCTCCTTCTTCGGCACGTCCTTGGGGCGCGAACCACCGTTGTTGATGGTCTGCAGGTCGAAGAAGAAGGCCTGGATCATGTTCTTCGCGACCGGCCCGGTGAGCAGGTGCACGAAGTAGCGGGACTCGATCAGCGACGCGTCGTCGAAGCCGACCTGCGAGCCCTCGACCGCGGCCGCCATGATCGCGCGCGGGGCGGGCATGTTGGCGCCCTTGAGCTGCTTGCGCAGGTTCGCCGGGAAGGCGGGCAGGTTGGCCGCGAAGCCGGGCGAGGCCGGGGTGCCGCCGGGGATCTTGAAGCCCTTCTTGTCCCAGGGCTGCACGCCGGCATCGGGGTTGGCCTTGATCCACGCCTTGGCGGCCGGGACCAGCTCGTCGACCGAGCCGACCAGCTCGTTCACCAGGCCCAGCTCCTTGGCCTTGGCCGGCTTGTTGCGCTGGCCCTGCAGCAGCACCTGCATGAGCGCGCCCTGCAGCCCGAGCATGCGCACGGTGCGGATGATGCCGCCGCCCGCGGGCAGCAGGCCGAGGGTCGCCTCGGGCAGCCCGATCTGCGAGCCGGGCACGTCGGCCGCGATCCGGTAGTGCGTGGCCAGCGCGATCTCCAGGCCGCCGCCGAGCGCGGCGCCGTTGATGGCGGCGACGACCGGCTTGCCCAGGGTCTCCAGCTTGCGCAGGGCGCCCTTGATCTCGCCGAGCTCGTCCATCAGCGCCTGGGCGTCGTTCGGCCCGACGTTCATCATGTTCTTCAGGTCGCCACCGGCGAAGAACGTCTTCTTCGCCGAGGTCAGCACGACACCGGCGATGTCGTCCTTCTCCGCGACCAGCCGATCGACGGTCTCCGTCATCGACTTCTTGTACAGCTCGTTCATCGTGTTGGCGCCCTGGTTCGGGTCGTCCATCGTCAGCACGACGATGCCGTCCGAATCCTTCTCCCAACCGATCATGTTGGTTTCGCTCACAGCTCTGTGTCTCCTATTTCCAGCTGCCGGTTGGGGTCAGACCCGCTCGATGATGGTCGCGACGCCCATGCCGCCGCCGATGCACAGGGTGACCAGCGCGTAGCGCGCGTTGCGGCGCTCCAGCTCGTCGACCATGGTGCCGGTGATCATGGCGCCGGTGGCGCCGAGCGGGTGGCCCATGGCGATGGCGCCGCCGTTGACGTTCAGCTTCTCGTCCGGGATGTTCAGGTCCTTCTGGAACTTGAGCACCACGGAGGCGAAGGCCTCGTTGATCTCGACCAGGTCGATGTCGTCCAGCGTCAGCCCGGCCTTGGCCAGCACCTTGTGCGCGGCCGGGGTGGGGCCGGTCAGCATGATGGTGCCGTCCGCGCCGGAGGTGGCGGTGGCGACGACGCGCGCGCGGGGGGTCAGCCCGGAGGCCTTGCCCGCCTCCTCGCTGCCGACCAGGACGAGGGCGGCGCCGTCGACGATGCCCGAGCTGTTGCCGCCGTGGTGCACGTGGTTGATCTTCTCCACGTAGTGGTACTTCTGCAGCGCCACCGCGTCGAAGCCGCCCATCTCGCCGACCAGCGCGAAGGAGGGGTTCAGCTTGGCCAGGTCCTCGGCGGTGGTGCCGGGGCGCATGTGCTCGTCCCGGTCCAGCACGACCAGGCCGTTGATGTCCTTCACCGGCACGATGGACTTGGCGAAGTAGCCGCCGGTGGTGGCCTTGGCGGCCAGCTCCTGCGAGCGCACCGCGTAGGCGTCGACATCGTCGCGGCTGAAGCCCTCGATGCTGGCGATCAGGTCGGCGGAGACGCCCTGCGGGACGAAGTAGCTGTCGTAGTTGGTGGCCGGGTCGAGCGCCCAGGCGCCGCCGTCGGAGCCCATCGGAACACGGGACATGGACTCCACGCCGCCCGCGAGCACCAGGTCGTCGAAGCCGGAGCGCACCTTCTGCGCCGCCATGTTGACGGCCTCCAGGCCGGAGGCGCAGAAGCGGTTGATCTGCACGCCGCCGACGGTGTCCGGCAGCCCGGCGCTGAGCACGACGGTGCGGGCGATGTCGGCGCCCTGGTCGCCGACGGGCGAGACGACACCGAGGATGATGTCCGAGATCCGATCCTCGTCCAGGTTCGGGAACCGGTTGCGCAGCTCCTGGACCAGACCCACGGTCAGATCGAGCGGCTTGACCGAGGTCAGCGTGCCTTTCTTGTTGCGGCCGCGCGGGGTGCGGATGGCCTCGTAAATGTAGGCCTCAGTGGTCATATCGGAGTGTTCCTTCCTAGGGTTGCGGCGGTGCGGACTCTCGTCCGATCCAGACGCTTCGTGCTCGGGCCGCGAGCGGCGCGAGCGCGGGGGGTTACCTCGCCGACCGGCCCTGGGACCGACCGTCCTGACGCTGTACAAAACCGGTCATGCAGCAGTCGGCGCGCGTTGACGCCCCGACCGAGCTCGGCCACCCGACCATACTACCGCGTGTGCGAACTCCGGTTAACTTAACGTGTTGTGGGCAAGGGTTGTCAACCATCCAGCCGTGTGGCACCCAGCTCACTGCGCAGCAGCTCGAGCGCCAGCTCGTCCGGGTCGCGCCGATCGCCGGGCGCCACCGGTTCCGCGGCGGCCGCCAGCATCTCCCGCTCCTCCTCCGCCGTGGTGGCCGGGATGGCGCCGCCGGAGCGGTAGTTCGGGACGTTTGCGCTGGTGGCGGCGGGGTCGGGCGGGTAGGAGCCGTCCGGGCCCGGGTCGTCGGGGAGGTCGGGGTAGTCCGGGGGCGGGATGTCGTCGTACGGGGTGCGGCTCGGCGGGGCGGGCTGCGCGCCGGTGCCGCGGCCCGCGGGGGGTGAGATGGTGCGGCCGCTCGACGGTGCCTGGCGGGGCGGCTGCTTGGGTTCGGGGCGGGCGGCCGGGCCCCAGGCGGGCTCGCCCTCCTGCTCGTCCGGGCCTGGCTCGCGCCGCGCCTCCCGGTTCTGGCTGGGGCGGGAGTAGCGGGGGGCGCTCTTCTCCGGTTTCCGCTCGGCGCGGCCCTGCTGCCTGGCCGGGGCCGGTTGGCGGGGCGGCGGGGCGCCGCCCGCCTCCCAGCGCAGGTCCAGTTCGCGGTTCAGCACCGCGCGGATGGCGGAGCGCACCGCCTCCACGTTGCGCGGGTCGGAGAGGCGCTGCGCGAGCGGCGGGCTCTGGTGCGCGAACACCACGACGCCCCGCTCCACGCGCAGCACCGACGCGCCGGACAGCAGCGCCTGCAGGGTCGGGCCGAACTCCCGGACCCGGCTCCGTATCTCCGGCCAGGACTCGGTCACGACACGCTGGATGTCGGCGTCCGAGTCGCCGCCCGGCGCCGCGCCTGCCCCGGCCGGTCCGCTCGGCGCGGACTCCGCCACATCAGCCGGTCCGCTCGGCGCGGGCTGCGCCGCGTCGGCTGCCCCGGCGACAGGCGTCGGTGTGTCATCGGCGGTCGCGAGAGCGGCCGCTTCCTCAGCCCCCGCACCGTCGAACGCCGCGGGCAGCTCCGCATCGTCCTCGGCCGCCCGATCCACCGGCGGGCCCGCGGCGGGCGCTCCGGGGTTCGGCCGCGTCTCGGCGGGGCTCGTGACCGGCGCCGCCTGCGACTCCGCGCCCCCCGCTGCTGTCCGATCCACCGACGGGCTCGCGGCGGTCGCCCCCGCCACGGAGGGACTCGGGACAGACGCCGTCAGCGACTCCGCGCCCGCCGCTGCCACCTGGCCCACCGGCGGGCTCGCGTCGGGCGCCTCCCGGCTCTCCCCCTCCGCTGCCCCTGCCCCGGCCCCCGCCGCGACGGGTGCATCGGGGGCCTCCCGGGCCCCTTCGGACGCGCGCACCGCCGAAGCCTCGAGCGGCTCCCGATCGCCCGCCGCCGGCGCGGCCTCGACCGGCATGAGATCCGCACCCTGCGACGCGCGAGCGCCGGATTCACCGGCGTGCCCGGCTGCGACGTCATCGACCGCCTCCGGCTGCTCCTCGTGTGGAGCACCGCCGACCGGCTCCGTCCGGCCGACAGGCCCGGCCTCGGGTGCGGCCTCCTCGTGGGCCTGCCGTGTCCCGCCGCCCACCACCGCGGCGCCCGCGTTCACCGGCTCACCCGGCTCGGCTTTCGCCGCGGGACCGGCCGGGGCGCCGGACCGTTCCCGGCGGAGCGCCGCCATCGCCTCCGCACCTCGCCGTCGCGGCGGCTGATCGGCACCGGCGACGGGCACCGGGTCCGGCGCGACCGCGACGGTGGCCCCCGCCCCGCTCGGCGCGGGCGCGAACACCCCGCCCGCCATCGCCTGCTCCAACCGCTCCAACCGCTGGAGCGTCGCCGCCTCGGTATCGGAGGCGGCGGGCAGCAGCATGCGGGCACAGACCACCTCGAGCAGGAGCCGGGGCGCGGTGGCGCCGCGCATCTCGCCGAGCCCCTCGTGCAGCAGCTCGGCGTACCGGGTGAGCGTGGCCGGGCCGATCCGGCCCGCCTGCTCGCGCAGCCGCTCCAGCACGTCGGCGGGGCCCGCGACCAGCCCGCGCTCGGTGGCGTCCGGCACCGCGCGGACCAGGATCAGGTCGCGCAGCCGCTCCAGCAGGTCGACGGCGAACCGGCGCGGGTCGTGCCCCGCCTCCATGACCTGCTCGACCACCCCGAAGAGCTCGGCCCCATCGGAGTCGGCGAGCGCGTGCACCGCCCGGTCGATCAGCGCGACGTCGGTGACGCCGAGCAGCGCGACCGCCCGCGGGTAGGTGACGCCCTCCGGCCCCGCCCCGGCGAGCAGCTGGTCGAGCACGCTCAGGCTGTCCCGCGGCGAGCCGCCGCCCGCCCGGATGACCAACGGGTACACCGCGTCCTCGACCGGCACCGCCTCCTGCTCGCAGATCTTCCCGAGCAGCCCGCGCATGGTGGCGGGGGGAAGCAGCCGGAACGGGTAGTGGTGGGTGCGTGAGCGGATGGTGGGCAGCACCTTCTCCGGCTCGGTGGTGGCGAAGACGAAGATCAGGTGCGCAGGCGGCTCCTCGACGATCTTGAGCAGGGCATTGAACCCCGCCGTCGTCACCATGTGCGCCTCGTCGACGATGAACACCCGGTACCTGGACTCGGCGGGCGCGTAGAAGGCGCGGTCCCGCAGCTCGCGGGTGTCGTCGACGCCGCCGTGGCTCGCGGCGTCGAGTTCGATCACATCCAGGTTGCCCGGCCCGCCCGGACCGAGCGCGACGCAGGAGGGGCAGACCCCGCACGGCGTCGAGGTCGGGCCGTCCACGCAGTTCAGCGAGCGCGCCAGAATGCGCGCGGAGGAGGTCTTGCCGCAGCCGCGGGGGCCGGAGAACAGGTAGGCATGGCTGATGCGGCCGGTGTCCAGCGCGGTGCGCAGCGGGTCGGTGACGTGCTCCTGCCCCACCACCTCAGCGAATGTTGCCGGTCGGTACTTCCGGTACAGAGCCACGGCCAGAGGTTACCGGCGGCCACCGACAGCGGGCCAGCCGCGCCCGGCTGTCCGGAAAGCGATTCCGACGCACCGGATAACGCTATTAGTGACGCAGATCACACAGCTGCCGCAAACCTTTTCCCACGGACAACACACACCCCACGAAGCTATTGGCGAGTTATCTCCTGTCCCAGCAATCGGCAGCCGAATGCGATTCATGATGCGAAACCGCTGTACTCGCTGGTAAGCGAACTCGAAGCCGGTTTATGGGCCGATTCACCCCCCGAACGAATCAGGTTTGACGCTCCCCTGGCGTGCAATCAACTGGTTACCTTGGAACGCGAATATCCAGCGCCACCACGGATTCCAACGGCGACACGATCGCCACGATTCGAGGAGTGTTCCGCCGTGCCGTCGTGTGACACCATCGCCGCAGCCTGGCTCGCGCAGACCGAGTTCGCCGCCGACCGCTCCGCGGTCGCCCTGCTCAGCCGCGCCATCGAGCCCACCGAGCTGGAGCGGGAGCGCGAACCGCTGCCGATCACCGCCGCCGCCGAGCCCGCCACCGCCGCGGCCATCCTGGAGCTGCTCGAGCACGGCGAGGTGCCGACGCTCGCCGCGGTCCGCACGCACATCGCGCGCCGGGAGCTGCGGGTGGAGTCCGAGCGGGTCTCCCGGCTCGGCGAGCTCGCGCAGTGCAGCATCGACGACTTCGGGCGCGTCCTCGCCCGCCTCACCCACGAGCACTGGATCCGGCACGGCGCGGGCCCGACCCGGCGCGACGTGCTCGACGCCCCCGCCGTGCACACGGCGATCCACGAGTACGTCGGCGACGTCGAGCCGACGGCGGTGCGGCACCTGTGGCTGCTGGAGCGGGCGCAGCGGGCGGGCTGGATCGCCTACAACACCAGCCCGCGCTCGCTCTGCGCGGGCCGCCGCTTCCACGCCGCCAAGTACGGGCCGCGGGTCTCGCAGCAGCCGGTGGAGACCATCGGCACCCTGGTCGCCCGCTTCGTCGACGGCTACCGCACCAGGTACGAGCGCTCGCCGCGGTGGAACACGCTCGCCCACGACCTGCGGGACAACCGCGGCCGCCGGGTCTTCTTCGACACCGCCGACGCGCACGTGCAGCGGCTCTGGCTGGTCACCGCAGGTTGGCTGACCACCCCGAACGACCTGCCCGCGCCGGGCCCGCTGGCGCAGCGGCTGCTCGCCGCGCGCTGACCGGCGTCAATTCACCTCGCCCGCCGCGGCGGTGAAGGTGTTGCAGCGGGTGGTCCGGTTCTGCTCGACCCCGGTCTCGAACCACCGCCCGCCGTTCTCGGCGGTGCCGTGGTCGCGCATGTCGCCCGCCTGGTCGCCGCGGCCGTAGGCATCGCGCCTGGCCACGTTGAGCTGGGTGGAGCTCAGCGACCCGGCCTCCGACGACGCGCCGATGAACATGCCGTCGAAGCAGTTGGCCTGCAGCTCGACCCGGCGGGAGAGCTCCAGCCCCTGCGCGCTGCGCACCCCGGCGTCCACCCGGTCGCTGTTCGCCTTGCGCAGGATGCCGCTGATCGCCTGCACGTGGTGGCCGTACTCGTGCGCGAAGACCGACAGGTAGACCACCCAGTTGTCCCCGAAGAGGTCGGTCTGCAGCTGGCTGATCGGCATGTAGATGGTGTGGTTGGCCGGGCAGTAGAACGCCGCGAAGTCGCTGGTGCTCCCGGTGCACGGGGTGCTGACGCCCGCGGTGGAGGCGGTGATCGAGAGCTCAGGGTCGGAGAAGGGGAGCCCGGCGTCGGTCAGCACCGGGCGCCAGGCGTCCGCCAGGCAGCTCGCCGCCGTCTCGAAGAAGGTGCGCGCCACCTCGACGCCGGTGCCCCACGGCGCGTAGTCGCACTCGGCCGGGAGGAGCGTGCCGGAGGTGCTGGTGAGCAGCGGGTTGGCCGCGGTCTCGGCCGGGCCCGCCTCGGTCTCGCCGGGCGGCTGGTAGCCGAAGCTCGGGTCCGGCCCGGTGGCCTGGTCGGTGGTGAATGTCGAGGCGCCGAGCCGAACCAGCCCGACGACCACGGCGATCACCACCGCGAGCACGATGAAGACGGCTCGGCCGCCGCCGGACTTTCGCGGCGGGTTCGGGCGCCCCGGCGGGCCGTAGGGCGCGGGCGGCCTGCCGTACGGCGGCGGCGCCCCGTACGGCTGCGGCGCGCCGTAGGGCCGCGGCTGCTGCGAATACGCCTGCGGCGGGCGGTACCCCGGCGGCGGCGCCTGCCCGCCGGGCGGTGCGGCGGGGTAACCGGGCGGCGAGGTTTGCCTGCCGGGGGGTGCGGCGGGGTAGCCGGGCTGCGGCCTGCGCTGCCCCGGCTGCTGCGGATAACCCTGCGCCGGGCGCCGGCCGGGCGGCGGCCCGTAGGGGCCGGACGGACCGTACGGCCCCGGATGACCTCCGGACATCGGGCCATGACCGTGCGGAGGTCGAGTCACTCCACCGTCCCCCTCCGCTTCACAGGTTCAACAGCCGCCGACGAAGGATAGCAACCCGTCTAGAGTGTCCAGCCATGCTGAGTTTTCGGGGGGGCGCCCGAGCGGCACTCCTGCTCCTGGCCGCGGCGGGCACGCTGGCCACCGCGCCGGTCGCCGCCGCCCAGCCCGCGCCGGGAGCCGCCGTCGTCGCCGACCTGAAGCTGAACCGCGACGGCGTGCTCGAGGTGGTCGAGTCGATCTCGGTGCCCGCGGGCGGGCAGTTCCGGATGTCGCTGCCACTGCGGCTCGACCTCGGCGACGGCCGGGAGCGCCGCTTCGAGGTCACCGACGTGACGACCGATGGCGCCGGGACCACGACCTTCGCCGACGACCAGTTCACCATCGAGGCGAACCCCGGCGAGTCCGCCTTCCGCTACCACGTGCGCAATACCGTCGGCGTGGCGCCGGAGAGCCAGGTCTTCCACTGGGTCGGGCTGCTGAACGCCGACGTCTCCTCGATCAGCGCCACCGTGATCGCGCCGAGCTACCAGATGGCGCTGGTGGACTGCAAACTCGGCCCGATCGGCGCCACCAGGCCCTGCGCCGACGTGCACATCGAGCCGGACGGCGTGCTCTACCTGGAGCAGACCGGGCTGCAGCGCGGCGACGCCATCGACCTGCGGCTGCAGCTGCCGCCGAACACCGTGCCCGCCAATGCCGACGTCACCGAGCCTGGCCGCTCGCCGTTCGCGCTCTCGGCGCCCGCGCTGATCGCCTTCGGTGTGCTGCTCGCCGCGCTCGCGGGGCTGGCCGCGCTGGTGCTCAGGGCGCGCCGCGGCGCCGCCGACGACGGCACGGCGGTGCTCGACCCGCTGCTGCGGGACGGCGGCACCGTGCTGTTCACCTCGCCCGACGGCGTGCTGCCCGGCGAGGCGGGGCTGCTGCTCGACGAGCACGCCGACCCGGTCGACCTGGCCGCCACCGTCGTCGACCTCGCGGTCCGCCGCTACCTGCGGGTCACGAGGATCGCGGAGTCGGACTGGCGGATCGAGCGGGTGAACCCGGCCGACGACCAGCTGCGTGAGTACGAGCGGATCGTCTACGAGACGCTGCTCCCGGCGGGCGCGGAGACCGTCCGGTTCTCCGAGCTCGGCGCGGCGGGGCGGATGTCCCTGGACGCCCTGCGCGCCGGGCTGGTCGCCGATGCCGTCGCGCGCGGGACCTTCACCGACCCGCGCAGCCGCGCGCTGCCGCGCTACCTGGGCGCCGCGCTGATCGCGGTCGGCGCCGCGGTGACCGTCGCGCTCGCGCTCACCGCGGGGCACGCGCTGGTCGGCATCGCCATCGCGCTCGGCGGGGTGGCCGCGCTGCTGCTGCCGAGCAGGCTGCCGCTGCGCACCGACCGCGGCCGGGCGCTCGCCGCCCAGCTCCGCGCCATGCAGCGCGGGCTGGAGCAGGTCAGGCGCGCGGACGTCCCGGTCGACCAGCAGGAGCTGCTGTTCTCCCGGGCGCTGCCCTTCACGGTGGTCGGCGGCCGCGGCGACCACTGGATCCGGGTGTTCGGCGATCTCGATCCGACCGCCGACGGCGACCCCGGGCTCTACTGGTTCGGCGGCTTCGAACGCGATCGCGACCTGCGCCGGTTCGCGAGCCACTTCCCGTACTTCATCACCGCGCTGGAGCGGCTCTTCGGCGGCGGGGGCCCCGCCGGGGGGGGGGGGCGCGCGCCGCGCCCCCGG
>NZ_JBHVAK010000084.1:0-21925 GCF_042667085.1 Nocardia sp. NPDC057353 | reverse complement strand
GGGCGCCGAGGAGTCCGGGCTCCCCGCGCTCACCTCCCCCACCATGGCTAAGTCCGCGGTGGACGCCGCCATCGGGGTGGCGCTGCCGAACACCCTGTTCTTCGCCAGCGCCACCGCGGAGAGCAAGACCAATGTGGCGCTCTACCTGCTCATCACGATCGCGCCGTTCGCGGTGATCGCCCCGCTCATCGGCCCGCTGCTGGACCGGCTGCAGCGCGGCCGCAGGCTGGCGCTGGCCACCTCGTTCGCGGCGCGGGCGGTGATCGCGGTGCTGCTCGTGCTGGAGTTCGACACCTGGGGGCTGTATCCGCTCGCGCTCTGCATGCTGATCGGCAGCAAATCGTTCGCGGTGCTGAAGAGCGCGGTCACGCCGCGGGTGCTGCCGCCGGAGATCGACCTGGTGCGCACCAACTCCCGGCTCACGGTCTTCGGGCTGGTCGGCGGGACGCTCGGGGCGGGCGCGGTGGCGGCGGGCACCGCGGCGGTCTTCGGTTCGAACGGCGCGCTGGTGCTGGCCACGCTGATCGCGGTGGCAGGCACCTACCTGAGCCTGCGCATCCCCTCCTGGGTGGAGGTCACCGAGGGCGAGGTGCCCGCGACGCTCGGCTACCACGGCGCCGACGCCACCACCGAGGTGCTCACGCCGGAGACCGAGTCCACCGTGCCCGCGCGCAAGCGCAGGCAGCCGCTGGGCCGCTCGGTGGTCACCGGGCTCTGGGGCAACAGCGCCATCCGGGTGCTGACCGGCTTCCTGACCTTCTACGTGGCGTTCGTGGCGAAGGGCAGCGGCGTCGACCCGGTCCAGCAGGCCGCCATGCTCGGCGCGGTCGGCGCCGCCGCCGCGATCGGCAACTTCGCGGGCAACGCCACCGGCGCCAGGATCCCGCTCGGCAGGCCCGCGCTGATCGTCGTCTACTGCGCCACCGCCTGCACCGTGGTCGCGGTGCTCGCCATCCTGCTGGACAACCTGCTCGGCGCGGCGATCGCCGCGCTGGTCGCCTCGGCCGCCAGCGCGCTGGCCAAGGTCTCGCTGGACGCCGCCATCCAGGACGACCTGCCGCCGGAGTCCATCGCCTCCGGTTTCGGCAGGTCGGAGACGGTACTACAGCTGAGCTGGGTGATCGGCGGGGCGGGCGGTGTGCTGCTGCCGACCGACTGGTGGAAGGGTTTCGCGGTGGTCTCCGGTGTACTGCTGCTCGGGCTGATCCAGACCGTGCTCAGCCACCGCGGCCACTCGCTGCTGCCCGGCCTCGGCGGCAACCGACCGCAGCACGCCGAGCAGGAAGTGCCGAACGCCGCGCGGGCCGATCCCGGCCCGCCGCCCACCCGATGAGGAGAGCCCCGCTGGTGTCCACCACGCGAACCCGTACCGTCGTCGCGATCTCCGCCGTCGTCCTGCTGGTGGCCACCGCCGCCTACGCGGGCGTGCTCGCCCTGCTGATCCGGGACGCCGAGCCGAAGGACCCCGCGGTCACCGCCTACGCGCACGGCCGCACGGTGACCGTCGCGCCCTTCCTCTACTGCTCGGTGCGCATGGAGAACTGCCGCTACGGCGAGACCGTCGAGCTGGAGGTGCCGCCGGGCTACCCGCTGCAGCTCTCGCTGCCGCCCGCGATCGCCGAGGCGCCGTGGCTGGCCCAGCTGATCTACGAGCGCCCGGACGGCGAGCAGGTCGACCGCCTGATGACGCACGACGAGTTCGGCGAGGAGACGCTGGCCCTCACGCTGGAGTCGAATCCGGAGCCGAACCTGCGGCTGGTCGGCGTCGAGCTGCAGCTGCCGATCCTGGCCAGGGACGAGACCGGCCGCGAGTTCTACGTGCCGCACGCCGCCTGGTCGATCAACACCGCGCCGGAGGAGGCGCAGCCCGCGGAGTGAGCCGGGCTCAGTGGTCGAGCTCGCGGGCGACCGCGCGCACGACCTCGGAGATCCGCTGCGCGGTCTTGCGATCCGGGTAGCGGCCCTTGCGCAGGTCCGGCTGCACGGTCGCCTCCAGCAGCGTGATCATGTCCTCGACCATGCCGTGCAGCTCGTCCGGGGTGTGCCTGCGGGCGACCGGCTCGCGCCGCTCGCCCCGGCCCGCGCGCTCCTGGCCCTGCCGCACCGAGGGCGGCGCCTCCAGCAGCTTGAGGCTCAGCGCCTGCGGGCCGCGGCGGCCCGCCGCCATGCCGAACTCGACGCGCTGGCCGGGCTTGAGCCCCTCGATACCGTCGGGCAGCGCGGACGAGCGGACGTACACGTCCTCACCCTCGTCCTGCGAGAGGAAGCCGAAGCCCTTTTCGACGTCGTACCACTTCACCTTGCCGGTCGGCACTGCGCTCACCCGTTCGTCTGTTCGGAAGGTCCAGGGAGATCGTCCCGGTGCGAAAAATAGGCGCCCCACACCCGTGGGACGCGACAACCGCCGAGTCTACCCCGGTGCGGGTGCCCCCAGCACGCGAGTTCTACCGTCGATGGCGTGACCTCCCCTTCCAGCCCGCGCAGGCCGGGCGATCGGCTGCTGCACGTCGCGCTCGCGCTCTTCGGCATCGGGCTGCTGGCGATCATCGCCATCTTCCTCACCCCGATCCTGACCGACTCGAAGCCGGGGCTGCCGCTGTACCTGCTCGCCATGCTGGCGCCGGTCGGCTTCCTGCTCGCGCTGATCTTCGCGCTGCGCTCCGGGCGCCGGGCGCGATAACCGGGGCGGTCCTTTTTTTCGTTACCCGCCAAGCACTGTGATCCTGGTCACATAACAGCGGGATAACGGAGTGGTGACGATCGGAAGCAGCTCCCTATTACCGCCGATCACCTGGGCGGACGTCCACACCCCCGCGCGATGCCGCGCCGAGACCCCCGGGACGCGGCGGTTACCAAATAGTGATTTTTCCTCGGATCCGTCGTACCGTTTGTCACGCAGCCGGAAGACATTCCGACAGTGCCGGACCCGCCGCACCGAGCTTCGCCCCGCGGGAACGGAACCAGCCGACCCAAGCTCAGGGGCGAAGTTCGCAGGTGATCGGGCCGACGAACTCGAGCGGTTCGCCTGGCACCGGCCCACAGGTGCGGACGAGAGGAAGACACCGGACATGAGTGGACGCCATCGCAAGCCGACCTCCACGGGGCGCACCGTTGCCAAGGTCGCCCTGACCGGCGCCGTTATCAGCAGCGCGGGCGCCGCCCTCGCGGGTAACGCCAGCGCCGCGCCGGATTCCGACTGGGATCGCCTGGCGAAGTGTGAGGCGGGCGGCAACTGGGGCATCAACACCGGCAACGGCTTCCAGGGTGGGCTGCAGTTCTCGCCGAGCACGTGGAAGTCGCACGGCGGCGGTGAGTTCGCCGCGTCCGCGCACAATGCCTCGCGCGAAGAGCAGATCGTGGTGGCCGAGCGGGTGCTCGCCTCCCAGGGCTGGGGCGCCTGGCCGTCCTGCTCGGCCAAGCTCGGCCTGAGCAGCGCGCCGACCCAGCGCACGGCCCCGGTCGAGACCCAGGGCTGGGCTGCTCCGCAGGAGTCGGCGCAGCAGCAGGCGCAGGCGAACCCGAGCCAGGAGATCTACACCGCCGTCGAGCGGGCCGTCGCGGTGGTGCAGGCGCAGGGCGTGCACATCCCGCAGCAGGCGCTCGATCTCTTCAACGCCGCGAAGGCGCAGAACACCCAGCTGGATCCGGCGCTCGTCGGCTTCTACGAGGCGAACAAGGGCCTGCTGCCCTCCTGAGCCGTTACCTGACAAGGGCTCCGCATCCTCGGAGGATGCGGGGCCCTTGTCAGTTCGATTGCCTGCGCCTGCGTCAGCGGTTGACCACCGTGTGCGGGTGCACGTAGGGCAGCTGCTCCACGGGAAGCGGGAACTCGGTGTCCTCACCGAACGGCGACAGGTTGCCGGAGCGGGTCGAGGAGAGTTCGGTCACGGCGTGCTCGCCGTCGGCGACCTTGGGCCACCCGTTGTCGACGTACGGCTTCTTCGATTTGTTCACCACGCGTCCCATTCTGGCAGACGCGGGGCGACCGCGGAGTAGGGACACCGTCCGGTCTCCCCCGTAGGCTGGATCGGATGTCCACGATCGACTCGCTCACCGCCTGGCTCGCCGCCGGAGACGATGCCACGCTGGTCAGGCTGTTGGAGCTGCGTCCGGATCTGGCCGTGCCGCTGCCGTCCTCCATGGCGGTGCTCGCCGCGCGGGTGGAGCAGCGCGCCTCGGTGCTGCGCGCCACCGAGGAGCTGAACACCCTGGAGTTCGCGATCGTCGAGGTGCTGGCCAGGCACGGCACCGAGCGGGCGCCGGGCGACAGCACGCCGCTCACCCGCGCCGCGCTGCACGAGCGGCTGCGCGGCCGGGTCGGCGCCGCCGCCGTCGACGCCGCGCTGGCCCGGCTCACCGCCCGCGCCCTGCTCTGGGACGACGGCGAGGACCTGCACCTGGTGCCCGCCACCGCCGAGGGGCTGCCGTGGCCGCTCGGCAGCGCCACCGAGATCCGGGACGAGCTGCCCGAACCCGAGCTCACCGCGGCGCTGGACCGCGTCGGCGAGGCCGAGCGCGGCCTGCTGGAGAAGCTGGCGAGCACCGGCCCGCGCGGGCGGACCAGGGACGCCGCCCCCGGCGCCGACCCGGCCCGGCCGGTGCCGCGGCTGCTCGCCGCCGGGCTGCTGCACCGGGTGGACGACGAGACCGTCGAGCTCCCGCTCACCGTCGGGCAGCTGCTCCGCGGCGAGGCCGTCATCCGGCCGCACCAGCTGGTCCCGCCGGAGCCGGAGCGCACCGCGTACCCCCCGGCCGAGGCGAACGCCGCGGCGGCGGGCGAGGCGGGCGAGTTCCTGCGGCACGCCGCCGCCGTGCTGGCCGCGCTCGGCGCGATGCCCGCCCCCGCGCTGCGCGCGGGCGGGCTCGGGGTGCGCGAGCTGCGCCGGGTGTGCAAGCAGGCCGGGGTGGACGAGCCGAGGGCCGGGCTGCTGGTCGAGGTGCTCGCGGCGGCCGGACTGCTGGCGAAGGGGCTGCCGGACCCGGTGCCCGACCTCGACGGCACCGACGACTTCTGGGCCCCGACCGCGCAGTCCGACGGCTGGGGCGAGGCGCCGCCCGCCCGGCGCTGGGCCGCCGTGGCCAGGGCCTGGCTGGAGCTGGACCGGATGCCGTGGCTGATCGGCAGCAGGGACGCCGCGGACAAGCCGCTGCCCGCGCTGGCGCTGGAGCTGCGCAGCCCGCACGCGGTGCGGGATCGGCGCGCGATCCTCGGGCTGCTCGCCGAGTTCCCGCCCGGCACCGCGGTTCCGGCCGCCGACATCTCCCGCATCCTGGCCTGGCGGGAGCCGCGCAGGCGCAAGCAGTACCGCCCGGAGGCGGTGGCGGGCACGCTCGCCGAGGCCACCGCGCTCGGCGTGGTCGGCCGCGCGGCGCTGACCTCGGCGGGCCGGGCGCTGCTGCACGGCAGCGCGGACGGCGACGCCGAGGCCGAGATGGCGGCGGCGCTGCCGGAGCCGGTGGACCACGTGCTGGTGCAGGCCGACCTGACGGTGGTCGCGCCCGGCCCGCTGCTGCCCGAGCTGGAGCAGCGGATCGCGCTCACCGCCGATGTCGAGTCGGCGGGCGCCGCGACGGTGTACCGGGTCGGCGAGGGCTCGGTGCGGCGCGCGCTGGACGCCGGGCTCACCGCGGCCGAGCTGCACGCGCTCTTCGGCACGCACTCGCGCACCCCGGTGCCGCAGGCGCTCACCTACCTCATCGACGACGTGGCGCGCAGGCACGGCAGGCTCCGCGCGGGGATGGCGCAGTCCTTCCTGCGCAGCGACGACCCCGCGCTGCTCGCCCAGGTGCTCGCCGCCCCGGTGGCGACGGAGCTGGCGCTGCGCGGCATCGCCCCGACCGTCGCCATCGCGCAGGCCCCGCTCGGCGAGGTGCTGGAGCGGCTGCGCGCGGCCGGGTTCGCCCCGGCCGGTGAGGATTCCGCGGGCGCGGTGCTCGACCTGCGCCCGCGCGGGGCCCGCGTCCCGCCGCGCGGCACGAGCAGGCAGGCGTACCGCCCGACCCCGCCGAGCACCGACCAGCTGGAGCAGCTGGTGGCCGAGCTCAGGGCCGGGGAGCGGGCCGCCGGGGCCAGGTCGGGGCGCTCGGTGCGCACCGACGGCACCAGGACGAGTACCGCCGCCACCCTCGCGCTGCTGCAGCTGGCGGCGCGAGTGCGGCGTTCGGTGAATATCGGCTACGTCGACGCCAAGGGCGTCGCCACCCAGCGGGTGGTGGAGCCGCTCAAGGTCGGCAACGGCCAGCTCGACGCGCTGGACCCGGTGACCGGCGCGGTCCGGCAGTTCACGCTGCACCGGATCGCGTCGGTCGCACTCCTGGAGTGACTACGCCGTGGGGGAACCCAGGCAGAAGGTCACCTTCGGCTCCTGCACGGTGATGAACTTGTCGGCGTCCTCGCCGCAGAGCAGCTCGTCGACCTGGCCGTCGATCCGCTTGACCACCTTGAAGCTGGCCTCGGTGGCGGCGCAGTCGGCGTGCTTGTACCCGGTGAGCATGCTGTCCTCGTAGCAGCTGCCCTCCTTGAAGTTCGGCGCGAGGCACAGGAAGGCCGTCGTGCTGTCGCCCAGGGTCTCCTCGTAGGAGGTGTAGTCGGCCGCGCACTCGGTCTTCGTCTCCGAGGTCTGCACGACCTGGTAGACGGCCTTCTCCGAGGAGCAGTCGATCGGCTCCGTCTTGGAGTCGACGGCCGAGCCCTCGATCACGTTGATGCAGTCGCCGACCGCCGCCTTGGCGGTGTCGGACTTGCCCGCGTCCTCGATGAACGAACAGCCGACAACGGCGACCGCAGCAACGGACGCCGACACGAGGGCGAGCACGGCACGCGCCGACCGCCTCGTCGCAGGGAACTTCACGGAATAGACCTCTCTCACCGAATGTTCGCGCTGTTCGCGAACTCGGAGAGAATATCGTCAGGGTCGGAGCCGCGCATTAACGACTTCGCCCGCCGGATTCGGACGAGGAAAGCGGGTCAGGTCAGGGCCCAGAGCGCCAGCGCGCTGCTGCGGAGAATGTTCGGGAGAATCTGTCCGAGCAGGAACAGGGTCGAGTAGCTGGTGTCCACTAGGCGTACCTTCCGCAGAGCTCAGGGTCGAGCAGTCGAGCAATTCGTGTTGCGTGTCGAGCCGGGGAACCCGGTCGTTACGCTCGAGAAGTATGAGCCTCAGCGACGTCGCCGTCGAGCTGTACGGTCTCGCCCCCGGCGAATTCGTGGCAGCCAGGGCCGAGCGGGTCGCCGCCGCGAAGGCGGCGGGCGAGCGGGAGCTGGCCGCCGCGATCGGCGCACTGCGGAGACCGACGGTCGCCGCCTGGGCGGTGAATCTGTTGGCGCGTTCGGCATCCGACGAGGTCGAGGCGCTGCTCGCGCTCGGCGACGCACTGCGCACGGCGCAGCGCGAGCTCTCCGGGGTGCAGCTGCGCACGCTCACCGCCCAGCGCGGGCAGGTGGTGAACGCGCTCGCCAGGCGGGCCGCCGAGCTCGCCGCCGAGCGGGAAAGACCGGTCGGCGAGGCGGTCCTCAGAGAGGTCGGCAACACCCTGACCGCGGCGCTCGCCGATCCGGAGGTGGCGGAAAAAGTCCGCCTCGGCACCCTCGCCAGTGCCACCAGTTACGCCGGGTTCGGCCCCGCGGGGCCGGAACTCGCCGTCGTCGCCCCCAGAACTTCCGCCCCGAAAAAGACCGGCGCACAGCGCGATTCCGCGATACAGCGGAAGCGGGGCACCGCCGCCGAGCACGATTCCGCGATACAGCGGAGGCAGGACGCCGCCGCCGAGCGCGAAGCCGAGCTCCGGCGGCGGATCGGCGAGGCGGAGGCGGAACTCGACACCGCGGAGGCCGAGCGCGATTCGGCCGAAAAAGCCGCGGCGACGGCGGCGGAAGCCGTGCGCGACACCGCATCCCGGATCGCGGAGCTGCGCGCCGAACTCGCCGCCGCCGAGGAGCGGCACCGCTTCGCCCGCACCGCCGACAAGGCCGCGCGGGAAACACTGCGCGCGGCCGAGACCGACGCCGAGCGGGCCCGCCGCCGGGTGGCGAAGGCGCGGCGCGAGCTGCCTGACTAACCGCGCAGGCCGCCGGGGAAGAGGTATTCGTCCGGCGGCGGGGTCGCACCGCCGAGCCAGGCGTCGAAGAAGCCGTCCAGCGGGACCTCCGTGCGCCGCTGCACGAAGGTGCGCCACTCGGCCATCGAGGCGTTCCCGCCCGCGTAGGCGGTCGGGAAGTCGCGCAGCGCGGCGAAGAAGACCTCGTCGCCGACGCTGCGGCGCAGGGCGTGCAGGAACAGCGGCCCGCGGTAGTAGACGGAGGTGAACTCGCTGCCCGCGCCCGGGTCGCCGAGCGGGATCTCCCAGAACCGCGGTTCGTCCAGGAACCGCCGCACGGTCTCCAGGTACTCGGCGTCCGGGTCGACGCCGTCGACCCGCTCCGGCCACAGGTAGTCGGCGGTGTAGGAGGCGAAGCACTCGTTCAGGCAGATGTCGGCCCAGGAGCGGATGGCGACCGAATCACCCCACCACTGGTGTGCGATCTCGTGCACCACCGTGTTCAGGTCGACCCACTCGGCGTAGGTCGGCCTGGTCTGCGTCTCCAGCGAGAAGGGCAGCTCGGTGTCGAGGTAGATGCCGCCCGCCGCCTCGAACGGGTAGGGCCCGAAGAGCGCGGTGGCGAAATCCAGGATCTCCGGCAGCCGCTGCTCCAGCTCGCGGTGGCGCAGCGCGCCTGGGGCGAAGCCGCTCAGGATCGGGGTGCCGTCCGACGCCGTCTGCTCCAGGAACTCGAAGCGGTCGACGGCGACGGTGGTCAGGTAGCCGATGGTGGGGTGCGCGTGCTCCCAGTCCACGTGGCGCTGCCCGCCGATCACCTCGTCCCTGGTGCGCAGGCCGTTGCCCATCACCTGCCACTCGGCGGGCACCCTGGCGCGCAGGGTGAAGGTGGCCTTGTCCAGCGGGGTGTCGTTGAGCGGGTACCAGGTGCGCGCCGAGTGCGGCTCGCCCGCGGCGAAGGCGCCGCCGCTCGGGGCGTAGGTCCAGCCCTCGCCCCCGGTGTCCGGCATGGGGCCGCCGTAGTCGACGACCACCCGGAAGGGGAGCCCGGGCAGCAGCGGGAGCAGCGGGGTGACCACCAGCTCCTGCTCGTCCTGGATGCGGAAGGCGGCGGGCAGGCCGTTCACCGTCACCATGCGCACCGGCGGGCCGGTGTAGTCGAGGTGGAAGGCGCGCAGCGGCTGGGCGGCGGCGGCGTCGATGGTGGCGGTGGCGTCCAGGACGCGGCTCGGCGGGTCGTAGCCGAGCTCGACCTCGTAGTGCGCGACGTCGTAGCCGCCGTTGCCGTCCAGCGGGTAGTAGGGGTCGCCGAGGCCGGGGGCGCCCGCGAAGGGGTCCGGCTGCGCGGCCGCCGGACCCGCCGCTACCAGCACACACAGCGCCGCTACCAGCAGTGTCGCGCCCGTCGACCGCATACCCCTCCTCCGCCCGCCGTGATGTTGCCCGAGCGTACGCGGTTCAGCGCGCGGCGAGCCCCTGCTCCGCCGCGACCGACGCGCCGAGTCCGACGATGATCGCGCCACCGGCGCCCCCGACCGCCTCCAGCCGGCGCGGCGAGCGCGCGAACCAGCCCCGCGCCGAGACGGCGAGCAGCGCCCAGACGCTGTCGCAGACCAGCGCGATCACCAGGAAGATCGAGCCGAGCACCAGCAGCTGCACCGCGAGCGGGCCCCCCGCCGGGTCGGTGAAGTGCGGCAGCACCGCCGCGAAGAACACGATCGCCTTGGGGTTCGTCACCCCGACCACAGCGCTCTGCCGGAACACCCTGGTACCCGAGGCGGCGGGCTGCGCGCCGAGCACGTCGCGCAGCGCCTTCCGCTCCCGGATGGCCTGGATGCCCAGGTGGATCAGGTACAGCGCGCCCGCCACCTTGACCACCGCCATGGCGGTCGCCGACGCGGCCAGCACCGCGCCCAGCCCGACCGCGACGAAGAGCAGCGCCACCTGCACCCCCAGCGCGTGCCCGAGCACCGAGATGAGCGCGGCCCGCCGCCCGAGCGCGAGCGCCCGCCCGATGGTGAACAGCACCCCCGGCCCCGGCACGACGACGATGAGCGTGGCGGCGGCGAGGAAGGCGAGCAGGTTGGCGGCCGGGATCATGGCGGCAGTGTAGGTTCGGGGCGCAGGCCGCGGCGAGCGATTTCTCCCCGGTCAGGCGCCGAGTTCGTCCGGCAGCTGCTGCGGGTCGAGGAGCAGCCGCTTGAAGGTGCTGCTGCGCACCTTCGCCGCGAGCTCCAGGTTCTCGGTGAGCAGCCGCCACTCGGCCGCGCCGATGGCGTCGCGGGCCCGCTCCAGCACGGCCTCGTCCGCGGTGCCCCAAGCGATCGGCATGACGCTCACGATCGACCAGCGCTGCCCGACCTGGCGCGGCGCGCCGTCGGTGCGCACCGCGATCGCGGGCACCCGCTCGCCCTCGGCGGCGCGGTGCCCGGGCAGCGCCCGCACCTTGCGGGTGACCAGGGCGTACCGCGGGCCCGGCGCCTCCGGCCCTGCGACGTTCACCAGGGCGAGCAGCACCACGCCGGACTTCACCGTCGCCGACACCACCGCGGGCACCAGCTCACCCTCGTAGAGCCGGTCGACGGTGGCGAGCCGTCCGCTCCACAGCACCACCCACACGGCGACCACGAAGCCGAGCGCGAACGCCACCGCGAGCAGGTACGACCAGGGGTGGTTCAGCCAGACCAGCCACGCCGTCGCCGCGCCTGCGAGCACGGCGGCGACCGCGGCGAGCAGGCGCCGCCTGCGTAGCTCGGCGACGACTTCGTTCACCGCGTGCGCGTGCCGGTGGTCCACCACGAATTCGAAGCGTCGCACGTCTCATTCCTAGCACAGCTATCGGAGGACGTGCCTCCACTTATGGTCCCTGGTCGCCGATCGCCGGGCCGAGCAGGTCGTCCGCGTCGGTGATGCGGTAGGCATACCCCTGCTCGGCCAGGAAACGCTGGCGGTGCGCGGCGTACTCGGCGTCGAGCGTGTCGCGCGCGACCACCGAGTAGAAGTGCGCCTGGCCGCCGTCCTGCTTGGGCCGCAGCAGCCTGCCGAGCCGCTGCGCCTCCTCCTGCCTGGAGCCGAAGGTACCCGAGACCTGCACCGCCACGGAGGCTTCCGGCAGGTCGATGGAGAAGTTGGCGACCTTGCTCACCACCAGCACCGGGATCTCGCCGCGCCGGAAGGCGTCGAACAGCGCCTCCCGCTCCTTGGTCTTGGTGGCGCCCTGGATCACCGGCGCGTCCAGCTCGGCGCCGAGCTCGTCCAGCTGGTCCAGGTAGGCGCCGATCACCAGGCACTGCGATCCGGCGTGCCGCGCCAGGATCGAGCGCACCACCGGAATCTTGGTGCGCGCGGTCGAGCAGAGCTTGTAGCGCTCGTCCGGCTCGGCGACGGCGTAGGCCATCCGCTCGGCGTCGGTGAGCGTCACCCGCACCTCGACGCAGTCGGCCGGGGCGATCCAGCCCTGCGCCTCGATGTCCTTCCACGGCGCGTCGTAGCGCTTGGGGCCGATCAGCGAGAAGACGTCGCCCTCCCGGCCGTCCTCGCGGACCAGCGTCGCGGTCAGCCCGAGCCTGCGCCGGGACTGCAGGTCCGCCGTCATCCGGAAGACCGGCGCGGGCAGCAGGTGCACCTCGTCGTAGATCACCAGCCCCCAGTCCCTGCTGTCGAAGAGCTCAAGGTGCCGGTACTCGCCCTTGCTGCGCCGGGTGATCACCTGGTACGTCGCAATGGTGACCGGGCGGATCTCCTTGCGCTCGCCGGAGTACTCGCCGATCTCGTCCTCGGTGAGGCTGGTGCGGGCCAGCAGTTCGCGGCGCCACTGCCTGCCCGCCACGGTATTGGTGACCAGGATCAGCGTCGTCGCCTTCGCCTTCGCCATGGCCGCGGCGCCCACCATGGTCTTGCCCGCGCCGCAGGGCAGCACCACGACGCCGGAGCCGCCCGCCCAGAACGAGTCGGCCGCCATCTCCTGGTAGTCGCGCAGGTGCCAGGCGTTGGTCGCGGTGTCCAGCTCGATCGGGTGCGCCTCGCCGTCCACGTACCCGGCCAGGTCCTCGGCGGGCCAGCCGATCTTCAGCAGCATCTGCTTGATCCGCCCGCGCTCGGACGGGTGCACCACCACGGTGTCGTCATCGATCCGCGCGCCCAGCATCGGCGCCAGCTTCTTGTGCCGCAGCACCTCCTCCAGCACCGCGCGGTCCCGGCTCAGCAGGGTCAGCCCGTGCGCCGGGTGCTTCACCAGCTGCAGCCGCCCGTACCTGGCCATGGTGTCCACGATGTCCACCAGCAGCGGCTGCGGCACCGCGTACCGGGAGAACCGCACCAGCGCGTCCACCACCTGCTCGGCATCGTGCCCCGCCGCGCGCGCGTTCCACAGCGCCAGCGGGGTGATCCGGTAGGTGTGCACGTGCTCGGGCGCGCGCTCCAGCTCGGCGAACGGCGCGATCGCCATCCGCGCGGCACCGGCCGACTCGTGATCGACCTCCAGCAGCAGCGTCTTGTCGCTCTGCACAATCAGCGGACCGTCGGTCACAGCCCCTCCTTGCCCATTGGTTGCCCCCATTGTCCCAGCAACTCCACGGTCCGCTCCGGGGCGGTATCGTCACCGCAGCAGATGTCCGAGGGGGGACGGTCATGGGTAATCCCGATCTGAAGGTCGAAGAAACTCGCGCGCTCATCGCGAAGATCAGGCAGCACGCCGACGCAACCGAGACGCTCGTTCCGCTGGCGCGCGGACGGGTCGCGGTCAGAACGATGCAGCACTCGCAAATCGCCGATGTCACCGACCAGCTCGCACCGGCACTCGACGAAGTCGTGAAGTTCCACGTCGCACGACTTCGTGACTTCGCTGATCGGACCGAGCAAGCGGTAGCAGCCTTCATCCGGCAGGAGGACGCGTCCGCGGCCCAGCTGAAGCAGGCGCAGCCGCGATGAGCGGAGGCAATTACACGACGTCGATCACGGTCCCGCTGGTCCTGTCCTGGAATCCGAGCACGACCATCGCCATGGCACGAGCCTTCGCGGACGCAGCGGACAAGCTCGATATGGAGACGCAGCAGTCAGCCGCGACGGTTGATGCGTCGTATGACTACTTCAAGGGCGACACAGCGGAGGCGGTCCGCACCCGCTCCGCGCAGGACCGCGATCAAGCCCGGCGCACCGTGCAGGTCTTCACCGAAATCCAGCAGCAGATTTATAAGCAACTGGAGGATATGTCCGGTTTCGTGGATACGCTCCGCACCGTGAAGGCGGAGGCGGAAGCGTCGGAGTTCGACCTCTTCGTCCGGGACGACGGCGCGGTCGATTCCCGCATGTCGAATACCGAGGTCCTCCTGAAATTCGGGCTACCGGGGCTCACTGAGAAAGAGGCCTACGAGCTGTATCTCACCAGCCGGATCAGGACCGCACTCACCGCGATACAGCAGATCGATCTGGAGGGCGCCGAGAAGATCAAACGGGAGTTGGAGAATCTGCCGGGGGAGGTCAGCGCGGGGGTCACCCGGATGCCGAGCGATCCGGGACTCGCGGACATCCTGCAGCGTTTCCAGACCGCCCCGTCGGACGAGCCGGCGACGCTCTGGCCCTCCGGCATCGTGCTGGAACGAATCCGAGCCCTGAGCCCGGATTTCCAGCCGATTCTGATGACCCCTTCCGAGATCGCGCTACTGACCTTCCGCCTCGGTACGTCCGGGCCACTCGCGGTCCGCGATATCTCCGACTTCTTCGAGATCAAGTCCCAGGCCGAGTCGACGGCGCACGAAGTCCTGCCGGACAAAGGACAATCCGACGGTCATGGCGACGCTTTCCGGCACATGTACTGGAACGCGCTGATGACCCAGCGCTACGGCGAGGACTGGACCCAGCGCTACGCCACCGCACACGAAGAACTCGGTGCGGCCGCGCCGACGCGCGAGGCCATGGATCTCTACAACAATTCGATCGGCAGGCAGGTCGCGATTGACAACCCGGACGCGACGCCGGAACAACTCCAGGGCTTGATCATGGATCGGATCCGAGCCGGTGATGCCATCGTGCTCGACAGCACCGGACAGATCGAGTGGAGTGACCGGGTCGCGCTCGAACACACCGGCGAGGCTCCCCGGCTCAGCATTCCTCTTCCCGAAGGAACCAACGGATGACTCTGCGATCACGGCTTATGCTCCTCGCCGCCATCACTGCGGTGGCGACCGCCTGTTCCGACCAGTCCGCAGCTGAGCAGCCCACCTGCGAAACGGGCGCGTTCGACCTCGAATCGACGAGCACCCCGCTGGGCGATGACGCCGCGCTGCGTCGAACCGTCGATGCGACGGCGCAGACACCCGGCACGTACTCGCTGCGGGAACTGACCGCGGCGGCGGGTTGGGCCGCAGGCGACTGGGATCGGATGGCGGTGGTGACTTCGGTGACCACGCTGCCTGCGATGAACACGGCAATCGGGCTACCGGCGGAGTACTGCTGGAAGGGCTTGCGCCCGGTGGGGTCGGACACCGGCGTGGATACCTACTACGTCTTCCTACGCGGCGCCGAGCCACGCCAGGTGGTGGCTCCCTCACCGAGTTCGGAGCTCTTCCGCGGCTTGGCCGACGGAGCCGTGGTCGATGCGGAGTCCCGATTCATCGGGGCGCAGAACCCGGACAACCCGACCAAGTTCTTCCTGCAACCGGTGTGAGACCCGTCCAGCGGTCGCCTACTGGCCCTCGACAACACCGGCCGGACCGGCCACGATCGGATCCATGGTGACGACGACGGCGGTGGCGGGAGTGGCGCTGGCGGCACTGGGGATGGTGCTGACCCCGGGGCCGAACATGATGTACCTGGTTTCCAGGACGGTGTCGCAGGGGCGGGCGGCGGGGTTGATCTCGCTGGGTGGGGTGGCGGCCGGGTTCGGGGTGTACCTGGCGGCGGCGACGGCCGGGATCACGGCGGTGTTCGCGGTGGTCCCCGGGCTGTACGTGGGGATCAAGGTGGCGGGGGCGCTGTATCTGCTGTGGCTGGCGTGGCAGGCGGTCAGGCCGGGCGGAGTGTCGGTGTTCGCGCCGAACCAGCTGCCCGCCGACCCGGCCCGCCGCCTGTTCACCATGGGGTTACTGACCAACCTGCTGAACCCGAAGATCGCCATCATGTACATGGCGCTGATCCCGCAGTTCGTGGAGCCGGGCGCGGGGCGGGTGTGGGTGCAGAGCCTGAGCCTCGGCGCGGTGCAGATCGCGGTCGCGCTCACGGTGAACGCGCTGATCGTGCTGGGCGCGGGCGGGATCGCCGGGTTCCTGGCCGGGCGGCCGCTGTGGCTGCGCGCGCAGCGCTGGGTGATGGGGACGATGCTCGGCGCGATCGCGGTGCTGCTCGCCACCGACCGCGCGAAGCCCGTCCCCGCCTGACCCCGGCTCAGCCGACCCGGTAGGTGAGCACGGCGAACTGCTCGACCTGCTCGACTCCGGTGAGCGTCAGCCGGTCGCTGAGCAGCCTGCGCGGCAGCAGCGGCGCGCCGCCGCCGAGCGTGACCGGCGCGACCGCGGCCACCACCTCGTCCAGCAGCCCGGCATCGGCGAACTGGCCCGCCAGATCGCCGCCGCCGATCACCCAGATGTCCTGCCCGCCCGCCGCCGCGACCATGTCGGCGTGCGCCGCCCGCACGTCGTCGGCGACGAAGCGCAGGTTCGCCCCCGGCAGCGCGGGCAGTTCGCGGTGCGTGAAGACCCAGCACGGCCGGTCGCCGTAGGCCTGCTCCCACTGCCCCGGCTCGTCGTGCTCGAGCATCCACTCGTAGGTCGTGGCCCCCATGCACATCGCGCCGGTCTTCGCGATCAGCTCGGCGGTATCCTCCTCCGCGGTGCTCGCGCCGGGGACCGCGAAGAGCCACTCCAGGCTGTTCTCCGGGTCGGCGATATATCCGTCGAGGCTGGTTGCGGTGTAGAAGCGCGTCGTTGTCATACCCGCAGCCTTCCGCTGAACCCTGACAGGGAGCGTCAGGGTTCTCAGACGAGCCAGGATTTCCCGTCCGGGTACTCCTCGAAGTCGTCCGGCCAATCGCTCGGCCCGACCACCCCGGATCGCGGCCGCGGCGGCGGGGCGGGCGGCTCCGGCTGCGGCGTCCACGGCCAGACGAAGCGCGGCGACGATTTCAGGTCGGCGACCTCGGGTGGCAACGGCCGGGCCGACCGCTCGATATCGGCCCACGCGCACTCGCCCGCCCGCACCCGCTCCGCGTACTCCCGCAGCTCCGGTGAGGCGTGCGGCAGCGCCGCGAACTCCGCCATCAGCTCCTCGGTGACCACAGTCGGCTGCCGCAGGAGCGCGGACACATCCATCCGCTCGACCCGCAGCCGTACCGTCCGCAGGTCGTCCACACTGTCGAGCACGCGCCGCGCCGCGGCCTCGATGGCAGGCTCGACGTCAGGGTCGCGGTGGCTCTCCCAGTTCGGTCTCACCCGTTCTCCCACGGCTGCCCGCCGGTGCCGACCTCGTAGCTCTCCCGCGGCCGTTCCGTAGTGCTGTTCACCTGCGCGATCTCTTTCAAGTCGTTGGCGATCGCGGCCGTCTTGAGCGCCGGCTGCATCTTCTCGTGCAGTTTGTCCGCTACGACCTGGGTCGGCTCGGACAGGAACTGCAGGAACTCCTTCAGCTTGTTCTTCGTCTCCTCGATCTTGTCCACGATCTCCCGGACGGTGGAGACGATGGTGTAGATCTTGTGACCCAGGTCGACCACCTCGAGGATCTGCCCCAGCCCGGGGACCTTCTTGATCGCCTGCTTGAAGATGCCCTTGACGGTGGTGACCTCGATGTACTCCTCGAGCATCTCCTTCAGCTTGAGCAGCGCCTGCTTGATGCCCTCCCGGATTTCGTCGGCGAGTTTCCCGGCCACGTCGGCGATCACCCGGCCGACCGGCCCCTCCCACTTCATCGCCGCGATCTGCCGCCGTGCCCAGTCCTGCTCGAAAGCGATCGCGGCCTTGCCGTTCCAGTGCTCACCGACGAGCCGGACGCCGTTCTCCAGGTTCTTCCCGGTCGCCTCCATGGCATTCCCGGCGACCTTGTAGGCCTCGCCGATCCGGCGCACCTCGTTCCAGTTGCCCTCGATCGGTTTCAGCACCAGAACCAGCGGATCGACCTCCGCGCCCGCCATCCGCGTCACGCTCTTGATCGACTCGTTGACATCCCCGAGCCACGGCGCGACCTCGCCGATCAGCGCCGCGGTGTCCTCCTGGTTGACCGTGGGCGGTTCCAGCTTCACCTGTTCGGGTTTGGGATAGGCGGTCACGGCCCCGTACGGCGCGGTGTCCCCGGCACGCTCGACCGCAGGCCCCGGATCGGCGGACGGCGCGCCCGCCGCACCGACGGTCACCGCGTTGAGCGCCGCGTAGTTCTTCTGCTCCATGTCGTGGTACATCCACGCGGCCTTGTTCAACTCGACCGCGGTGGTCGTGCAGTGTGTGCCGATATCCGCCATCCGCCCCCGGAACGCGTCCGACAGCGTGCTGAGCGGCGGCAGCAGGTCGGCGATGATCGCGCCGGCGAAATGCTCGTCGTTCGGCGGGCAGTTGCCGCCGACGAAGGTGGCGATGGCGGCGCCGTCGGCGCCCAGGTCGTTGACCAGATTGCCGAGGCCGGCGATCTGGTGCGGGCGTGCTCGTAGCGGTTCCATAAATCCCCCGTCGATATCAGTCGGTCTTGCGCAGCGAAGCGATGATGGCCTCGGCCTCGGCGTCGCGCAGCGTGTCGTCCAGACCCTGGTGACGCTCGACCATCAGCAGCGCGACCTCGGCCGACGCGTAGCCGGGAGTGGCGACGATGTCGAAGTGCGCGCTCGGCGGGTCGCACGGCGTCCGGGCCGGGATATCGGTGACGACGGCGGTGTAGCGAACGGCCGGACGGCCGGACACCTCGAACTGCACCGGCCCGCGGATCTCGACCCGCGGCGTGCGCCCGCTCTCGTCGCCGAAGATCAGCTCGGCCTTGGCCACCTCGTCCCTGGCAGCGGTGTCGAGATCGACCGCGTTGCGGCCCGTCACTCCGACCAGCGCGAGCGACGCACCCCGCACCTCCGCGCAATAGGTGTCGCGATAGGAGCTGGCCGCCCCGTAGATGATGCTGTCCCGACTGTCGGACCAGCCTGCGACGGTCGAGTTGTCGGTGTCCCACTGCTCGGTGTCTGGCACCGAGTAGCTGAGCCCGAACTTGGTCGGCACCTCCTGCTCTCCACCCTCCGGTGCGGGCATGGGCGGGGGGTAGGTCATGCTCGGGAACCCGGGCGGCGGCGCCGCCGCGGTCGTCCCGGGCGGCGGGGCGGACGGGGCGGTCCACGCACTGCTCGCCGTGGCCCCGGGCGACGCGGGCTCCGAGTAGGGATTCCCCACCCACACCATCACCATCGCGAAAAGCCCGAACGCCGCCAGCGCGGCCGCGATCCGGCCGATCGGGTTGAGCAGGACGCGACGCAGCAGCTGCAGAACTTTCATCGGAGGACCACCCGGCTCGACGAGCCCGCCCCCCACATACCGGAACTCACGATTCCTGAACCTAGGCGGCTCCGGAGAAGGGTGTCAATCGCAGCGATCCGGGCGAACCGGACGAAATCAGCGACCGCCGACGCCCGCGCGCAGCCTGCGGACCCCCTCGTCCAGCGTCTCGTCCCGTTTGCAGAAGGTGAACCGGACGAGGTGGTTCCAGGCGGCGGTGTCGTCGGCGAAGGCGCTCACCGGGACGGCGGCGACACCGAGCCGTGCGGGGAGTTCGCGGCAGAAGGCGAGGCCGTCCGCGATGCCGAGCGGGGTGACGTCGGCGCAGACGAAGTAGCCGCCCGCACTGCGCCGCACCGCGAGCCCGGTGTCGGCGAGCGCGGCGGCGAGGCGCTGCCTGCGCGCGGCGAGGGTGGCGTTCAGCTCGACGGCCCAGCCGCGCTCGTGCTCCAGCGCGTGCGCCACCGCGGGCTGAAACGGGCCGCCGCCGACGAAGGTGAGGAACTGCTTGGCCGCCAGCACGCCGTCGATCAGCGGGCGCGGGCCGAGCGCCCAGCCGATCTTCCAGCCGGTGACGCTGAAGGTCTTGGCGGCGCTGGAGACCACGACGGTGCGCTCGGCCATCCCGGGCAGCGCGGCCACGCTGAGGTGCTCGCCGCCGTCGTACACCAGGTGCTCGTACACCTCGTCGGCGAGCACGAGCAGGTCGTGCTCGCAGGCCAGCTCGGCGATCACGGCGAGGTCGGCGCGGCTCAGCACGGCGCCGGTCGGGTTGTGCGGCGAGTTCACCACCAGCATTCGGGTGGCCGGAGTGATGGCGCGGCGCAGGCTATCCAGGTCGAGCGCGAAGCCGTCGCCGTCCTGCACCAGCCGCGCGGTGCGGCGGTGCGCGCCCGCCAGCGCGACGGCGGCGGCGTAGGAGTCGTAGTACGGCTCGATCAGCACCACCTCGCTGCCCGGCTCGACCAGCCCGAGCAACGTGGCGGCGATCGCCTCGGTGGCGCCGACGGTCACCAGGACCTCGGTCTCCGGGTCGTACTCGGCGCCGGTGCGGCTCGCCCGCTCGGCGGCGATCGCCCGGCGCAGCGCGGGGACGCCGCGGCCGGGCGGGTACTGGTTGCCGCCGCTCGCGATGGCCTCGCGCGCCACCGCGAGCATCCCCGCCGGGCCGTCGCTGTCCGGGAAGCCCTGGCCCAGGTTGACCGCGTCGTGCCGGACGGCCAGCTCGGTCATCTCGGCGAAGATCGTGGCCGCGAAGGGGCGGAGGCGGGCGACGGTGGCGGAGACTCCGGCGGTCATGCCGGAAGCGTATCCCAGCCATTTTCGTTGCGCCGTGATAGCGAAAGCCAATATTTCACATTCAAATCAACGCCTCTAGCTGGGCTGTTGTGCGGTGTCCATGAGAGCGCTAGCCTGCCGGTGTTCTACCTCACAACCACCCTCGAGGTGGTATCTCGAAAGGGGCGTGTATGGCCTCGTACCTCGACCTGATTCTGCAACCGGCCGCGTCGGAGGTCGCCGGTTCAGTGCTGGGTCTCATCCGCGCCGGAGCGCACGACCTGATCGTCGGCCTCGGCTCTTCGACCGGTGACTGGTTCACCGGATCCTCCACCGGCAACGGTGGATTCGGCTCGTCGACCCCGGACTGGTTCCTGGGCTCCTCGACGCCGTAGCGGCCGCGGCCGGGGTGTCGCGCGGCACCCCGGCCGGGTCAGCCCCAGCCGGGGGCGGGCGCCGGGATGTCGAAGACGCGCCAGACCGCGTCCGCCCGCACCGCGAACCCGAGCACCCGGTCCACCTCGGGGCCGCGCAGCAGCAACCCCAGTTCTCCGTTCACCCCGACGAATTCGTAGCAGCCCGCCGGGTCCGCGTCCGGGCAGCCGATGCCGTGCTCGGCGGCGAGCGCGAGCAGCCGCTCGGCCACCCGCTCCTGCCCCTCGGTGACCACCGGGCCGTCCGCGGTCGCCGCGAGCGCCTGTGCCTGTGTGTGCAGCCCGCTCGCCACCTCGCCGGTGCCGCGGTCCGGTTCGTGCCCGTCGCGGACCGCCGCTCGCGCCCTGGAGCGCAGCGCGGTGAGCAGCCGGCGCACCGCGGCCTCGTGCTCGGGCTCGGTCGCCGGGTCCGGCAGCGCGGTGGCGGCGGCCCTGCCGATGACGGCGGCCCGCTCGGCGGCGTCCAACTCCAGATCCAGCCAGGCCGCGATCCGCTCGACGGGCAGCTCGGGCAGGACCGCGGCGAGCCGCTGCGCCGGGGTCAGCGCGGTCAGCGCGACCAGGGTGGGGAGGCGATTCGCCCGGTGCCGCGCGATCTCCGCCCACGCGCCGCCGCCGCGCGACACCAGCGGGGTGACCAGCGGGTCCGGAAGGCGTTGCGCCGCCGCGGCAGCGCGCTGCGCGGCGACCAGGTGGTCGGCGCAGATCGCGGCGACGGCGCCGGTGAGCCAGTCGCCGAAGTCGTCGATCTCGGACTGGTGCACGCCGTTCAGCCGGAGCAGGCTCTCCTGGACCGCGTCCTCGGCGGTGCGGATGCTGCCGGTCAGCCGGTACCCGAGCCCGAGCAGGCGGGTGCGGTGCGTGTCGAACAGTTCGGCGAGGTAGGCGGCGACCATCGCGCACGATTCTACGGAGCGCGCGGCGGTGCGCTGCCGACAGGTCATAAAAGGGGATGATCCGCTGTCTCGGGCCGTGTCACCATGCCGTATGGAGCTCACCGACGGAACCATCGTGCTGAACCGGCCGCAGGAGTCGGACATCGACACCATTGTGGCGCACTGCCAGGATCCGGCGATCGCCGAGTGGGTGACGATTCCGGTGCCCTACCGGCGGGCGGATGCGGAGTTCTACCTCGCCGAGATCGTCGGCACCGGGTGGGCGGGAGGTTCCCCGGTCTGGGCGGTGCGGCGGGCTGCCGATGGGCCGATGCTCGGCAGTATCGGGTTGCACGATCGAGGGGACGGGGCCGCCGAGATCGGGTTCTGGTTGGCCGCCGGGGAGCGCGGTTCCGGGCTCATGTCGCGGGCCGTCGGGTTGGTGTGCGCGTTCGGCTTCGCCGCCGACGGGTTCGGGTTGACCCGGATCGGGTGGCTCGCCTACGTCGGGAACCGGGCTTCGGCCGGAGTCGTGCGGCGCAACGGGTTTCGGTACGAGGGTATGCAGCGGCTCGGCGCTGTGCAGCGCGGTGTCCGGCGGGACTGCTGGTTGGCGGGGCGCTTGGTCACGGACCCACCGGGTCCGGCGGATGGTTGGCCGGAATCGACCTGAGCCGTTCAGGGTTCGGTTTCGCGGACGCGAGCATCGAACTGCGCGGCGGCGCGAAAGCGGACGACGAGGGCGGACGGCGCACGCGGCGCCGGGCCGCAAAATCAGCCCGGCCGCAAAAATCAGCCGAGCCGCCGCAGGCGATGCGACAGTCACCCCAGCCTGTGGTGACTGTCGCAT
>NZ_JBHVAK010000083.1:0-21973 GCF_042667085.1 Nocardia sp. NPDC057353 | reverse complement strand
TTTTTTCGTGTTGGCGGGGGGGGCGGGGGGGGGCGGGCACGTGGCGGGGGGCGGGGTGTGTCTCGGCCCCGGCCCCCCCGCCGCCCCATTTCTCAGAGGTGCCCGGCGACCGCGGTGCTCACGCCACGCTCCGGCGCAGCGCGGGATCGGCGAGCGCGGGGGCGATGACGCCGGTGTCGCGCTCGTGGAAGATCGTGCCGGGCGCGACGATCTCGTCGATCCGGTCCAGGATGTCGTCGCCCAGCGTGGTGTCCGCGGCGGCCAGGTAGCCGTCCAGGTGCTCGCCGGTGCGCGGGCCGATGATGGTGGCGCTGATGTCCGGGTGCGCCAGCACGAAGCCGACGGCGAGCTGCACCAGCGTCAGCCCGGACTCCTCGGCCAGCGCCGCGAGCGCGTCGGCGGCGGCGAGCTTGGCGGCATTGGCCGGGTTGTCCACGTCGAAGCGGCCGGGGATGAGATCGGCGCGGTGCGACTCCGGCTGCGCCCCGCCGATCCGGTACCTGCCGGAGAGCCACCCGGCGGCGAGCGGTCCGTAGGAGATGACGCCGAGGCCGTACTTCCTGGCGATCGGCAGCGTCTCCCGCTCGATCCCGCGCACCAGCAGCGAGTACGGAACCTGCTCCGACGCCGAGCGATTCAGCTTGCGCCGGTCCGCGATCCACTGCGCCTCGACCAGCTCGCCCGGCGAGTACACCGAGGTGCCGTAGTAGCGGATCTTGCCCGCGCGCACCAGGTCGTCCAGGGCGCCGACGGTCTCCTCCAGCTCGGTCACCCGCTCCGGGCGGTGCACCTGGTAGAGGTCGAGGTGGTCGGTCTGCAGGCGGCGCAGGCTGTCCTCGACCGCGCGGGCGATCCAGCGCCGGGAGTTGCCGCGGTGCGTGGGGTCGTCGTCGACCGCATTGTGAAATTTGGTGGCGAGCACGATGTCGTCGCGGCGGCCGCGCAGCGCCTTGCCAACGATGATCTCGGACTCGCCGCGCGAGTAGGTGTCGGCGGTGTCGACGATGTTGATCCCGGCGTCCAGCGCGCGGTGGATGATCGCGATGGAGTCCTCGTGCGAGGGGTTGCCGCGCGGGCCGAAGTTCATGGTGCCCAGCACGTACGGGCTGATCCTGACCCCGGTGCGGCCCAGGGTGCGGAGGTCGGAGAGGCTCATCGGCGGGCTCCATGGCGGCGAGTGGTGACATCGGTGAGCGAGGGCGGCAGGTAGCCCTCGTCGGCGGGGCTGATCGTGGTGCCGGGGGCGACGATGGCGTCGATCCGGTCCAGCAGGTCGGCGTCGAGCCGGACGTCGACGGCGCCGAGCTGGCCGAGCAGGTGCTCCTCGGTGCGCGGGCCGATGATCACGCTGCTCACCGCGGGGTGCTGCAGCACGAAGGCGAGCGCCAGGTGCACCAGGGTGAGCCCGGCGTCGTCGGCGAGCTCGGCCAGCTCCTCGGCGGCGGCGCGCTTGCGCTGGTTGGCGGCGAGCTCCGGGTCGTGCCGGTGCGGCTGGCGGTGCAGCCGGGTGGAGTCGGGCGCGGTCTCGCCGGGGCGGTAGCGGCCGGAGAGCCAGCCACCCGCCAGCGGGCTCCAGGTGAGCACGCCGAGCCCGTACTTCTGTGCGATCGGCAGCGTCGCCTTCTCCGCGCCGCGGGCCAGGATGGAGTACGGCGGCTGTTCGCTCACCGGGGCGTGCAGGTTGCGGTCCTGCGCCACCCACTGCGCCTCGACCAGCTGGTGCGGTTCGAAGGTGGTGGTGCCGGAGTAGCGGATCTTGCCCGCGCGGACCAGGTCGTCCAGGGCGCGCAGCGTCTCCTCCAGCGGCACCGATGGGTCGGGGCGGTGCACCTGGTAGAGGTCGAGGTGGTCGGTCTGCAGCCGGCGCAGGCTGTCCTCCACGGCACGGATGATCCAGCGCCTGGAGTTGCCGCGGGTGTTCGGGTCGGTGCCGATCTGGCCGTGGAACTTGCCGGCAAGCACGACCTCGTCGCGCCGGCCGAGCAGCGCCCTGCCGACGATCTCCTCGTTCTCGCCCTGCGAGTAGACGTCGGCGGTGTCGACGACGTTGATGCCGGAATCCAGTGCTTTGTGCACGATCCGAATCGCTTCGTCGTGGTCCTTGTTGGCCCAGGCGCCGAAGTTCATGGCGCCCAGCGTGAGCGGGCTGACCAGCACTCCGGTGCGGCCGAGGTAGCGGTGGGTCATGGATCACCTTCCGATCGGGGAAACGGTCAGGTACGTGTTCGCGGGCACCGGCAGGCGGAGGTGCTCGCGCAGCGTGCTGCCCGCGTAGCCATGCCGGAAGAGGCCGCGGCGGCGCAGTTCGGGGATCACCTCGTCGACGAAGTCGGCCAGCGCGGCGGGGAGGACCGCGGGGATGACAGTGAAGCCGTCGATGCCGCCGTTGCGGAACCACAGCTCGATGTGGTCGGCGACGGTCTTCGGGGTGCCGATCACCAAACGGTGCCCGCCGAGCACGCGGGTGAGCAGTTCCCGCACCGTGTAGCCGGTCTCGACGGCGTAGCGGGTGAGGGCGGTGAAGAAGCCCTCGGGGCCGACCCTGGACGCGGGCAGCACGGTGTAGCGCTGCGGCAGCGGGGCGTCCAGCTCGAGCTCGGCGTCCGGGTAGCCGAGCCACTGGGCCAGGGTGCGGACCGGGGCGCTGTCCGGGTGCAGCCGGTCCTGCAGCTCCTGGAACCGGGCGCGCGCCTCGGCCTCGGTGGAGCCGACGATCGGGACCAGCCCGGGCAGGATCCGCAGCGCCTCCGGGTCGCGGCCGTGCGCGGCGGCCGCGGCGCGCACCTCGGCGCTGAACTCGCGCACTCCGGAGAGGCTGAGCCGGCTGGTGTAGATCACCTCGGCGTGCGCGGCGGCGAAGGCGCGGCCCTGCGGGGAGGCGCCCGCCTGCACCAGCACCGGGCGGCCCTGGGGTGAGCGGACGACGTTCAGCGGGCCCGCGACGGAGTAGAACTCGCCGACGTGGTCGAGGGCGTGCACCCGGTCGGGGTCGGCGAAGACGCCGGACGCCCGATCGCCGATGACGGCGCCGTCCTCCCAGCTGTCCCACAGCCCGGTGACCACGCCGAGGTACTCGGCGGCGCGCCGGTACCGCTCGTCGCGGTCCGGGAGTTGGCGCAGCCCGAAGTTGGCGGCGGCGCGCGGTTCGAAGGTGGTGACGGCGTTCCAGCCGGCCCGGCCGTGGCTCGCGTGGTCCAGCGAGAGGATGCGGCGGGCCAGGTTGTACGGGCGGTTCAGGGTGGTGCTGGCGGTGGGGACCAGGCCGATGCGCTCGGTGCTCACCGCCAGCGCGGCGGTGAGCAGCACCGGGTCGAGCGTGGCGGCGGGGCCGCGGGCGATGCCGGGCTGCTGCACCGGGATGTCCGGGAGCAGCAGGCCGTCCAGGGCGCCGCGCTCGGCGACCTCGGCGACTCGCCGGTAGTGCGCGAGGTCGACGAAGGCGTCCGGGGCGAGCGCCGGGTCCAGCCAGGCGGCGGGGTGGTACCCGGCGCTGCCGACGTTCACGAAGAACGAGAGGGTGCGTGCCATGGTCAGGCCGCTCCTTCCGCGGCGGGCGCCGCGATCGCGCCGGAATCGACGGCGCGCACCGTCGCCGCACCGGGAACTCGCGCGCCGTCGAGCGGGCCGGTGCCTGCCGCGCCGCTCGCGTCGCCCGAGCGGGATGCCGCCGCAGGCGAGCGGTGTCGCGGAACCGGGAGGCCGAGGTGGTCGCGGAGCGTGCTGCCGCGGTACTCGCGGCGGAAGACGCCGCGCTTCCGCAGGATCGGGACGACCCCGTCCACGAAGTCGTCGAAACCACCGGGCAGCACATCCGGCATGAGGTTGAACCCGTCGGCGATCCCGCGGTCGACCCAGTCGACGATGGCATCCGCCACCTGCTCCGGCGTCCCGGTGACGATCCGGTGCCCGGCCCCGCCCCCGAGCCGGTGCAGCAGCTGCCGGACGGTCAGGTTCTCCCGCCGGGCCAGCCCGAGCGCGATCCGGTAGAAGGTCTGCGACCCGCCCGCCTCGTCCGGGTCGGCGAGCAGGTGCCAGGGCAGCGGTGCCTCCAGCACCAGCGCCTCGCGCTCGACCCCGAGCTGCTCGGCGAGCCGGTTCAGGGCGTACTCCGGCGGCACCAGCTCGGCCAGCAGCTGCCTGCGCTGCTCCGCCTCCGCCTCGGTCGACCCGATGACGGTGGAGAGCCCGGGCAGGATGAGCACGTGCTCCGGCCGCCTGCCGAACGCGGCGGCCCGCGCCTTGACGTCGCGGTAGTACTCCCCCGCCTCGTCCGCGGTCTGCGCGGCGGTGAAGATGACCTCGCCGATCCGGGCGGCCAGCGCCCTGCCGTCGCGCGAGGCGCCCGCCTGCACCACCACCGGCTCGCCCTGCGGGCTGCGCGGGACGTTCAGCGGCCCGGCCACGTCGAGGAACTCGCCGGTGTGATTCACCGGGTGGATCCGCGCCGGGTCGGCGAAGCGGTGCGCCCCCTTGTCGCCGACCAGCGCGTCCGGCTCCCAGCTGTTCCAGAGCGCCCGCACCACCTCGACGAACTCCGCTGCGCGCCGGTACCGCTCGGCGTGCGCGGGCTCCGCGTCCAACCCGAAGTTGCGCGCCGGGCCAGCCCCCGCGGTGGTCACCACGTTCCAGCCGCTGCGCCCGCCGCTGAGCAGGTCGAGCGTGGCGAAGCGCCTGGCGACGTCGTACGGGTCGTTGTAGCTGGAGGAGAGCGTGGCGATCAGCCCGACCCGCTCGGTCGCGGCGGCCGCCGCGGCCAGGATCACCGACGGCTCCAGCCCGTTGAACGGCCGGTACCGCAGGTCGTCCCGGATCCCGGGGCCGTCGGCGAGGAAGATGGCGTCGAAGGTGGCCTCCTCGGCGCGCCGGGCGATCCGCAGGTAGTGCTCCAGGCCGAGGCTCGCCACCGGATCGGTGCCCGGGAATCGCCACGACCCGCCGAAGACGCCCGCGTTCAGGATATTGACATTGAGGTGGACCTCGCGGTGGCTCACGACAGCTCCTCCGGGCGGCCGAGCGCGATGGCGTCGCGGCCCAGCTGGGCCAGCACCGCATCGCTCTGCGGGGTGTGGATGCGGCCGACCATGGCGTCCCGGTGGTGCCGCTCCAGCGGGTTGCACCGGTCCAGCCCCGGGTTGCCGGTCAAATCCAGCGCCGATTCGGTGACCCGGATGGCGGTCGCGGTGGCGACGTGCTTGGCCAGCCCGAAGAGCGGCGACTGCTCCCCCGCCACCAGCGCCGCCACGCCCTGCCGGAGCAGCGCGCGGCTGGTCTGGATGGCGGCCTCGATCTCGCCGACCCGGTCGTGGAAGCGGGGAACGGTGGCCAGCGAGGCGCCGAGCGCGGTCGGCACCCGGGTGTGCAGGTAGCGCACCAGCCAGTCCCTGGCCGCGATGGCGACGCCGTTGTAGTTGGCGGCCAGCAGCAGGGGAAGCGCCTGCCTGCCCGGCCGCGGCAGCGGCCTGCCCTTCGGGTCGCGCAGGTCGACCAGCCTGGCGTGCGGCACGACGGTGCCGGAGAAGCGCACCGACTGGGTGTCGGAGGCGCGCAGCCCGAGGTGGTTCCAGGTGGGCAGCACCTCCCAGTTCGGCGCCGAGCGATCCAGCAGGAAGGTCGCGATCTTCGGCTCCGGCTCGGCGGTGCTCGCGGTGACGGTGAACCAGCTCAGCCCGGAAATGCCGGTGGCGTAGGCCTTCTCGCCATCGATCCGCCAGTCGCCGGAGGGCAGCCTGGTCGCGGTGGTGGCGGGCAGCCCGCCGCGCGAGAGGCTGCCCAGCTCGCGCTCGACATTGACGCCGTTGATCAGGGTGCCGTCGGTGGCGGCGCTGCGCAGCACCTGCTCGGCGAGTTCGCGCGGCCACGGATTGTCCGGGTGCCGCAGCGCCAGGTGGTTGACGTAGTTCCACTGCAGGATGAGCCCGACCGACGGGTCGGCGGCGCCGATCCGCTCGATCACCTCGACCGCCTCGGCGATGCCCTTCCCCAGCCCGCCCAGCTCCACCGGGACGGTCAAGGCGAGCACGCCGGTCGGGCGCAGCAGTTCGAAGGCGGCCGCCGGGAAGCGGCCCGCGGCGTCGTGCTCGGGGGCCAGCTCGGCGATCCGGGCCAGCGCGGTGGCGAAGGCGGGTTCGTCCAGGCCGTGCGGGGGCGCGACGTCGATGATCGCGGTGCTCATCTCACACTCCGGCGGGGGTCGGCTCGGGCGCGGGCAACCCGAGGTTGCCGCGCAGGGTCTCGTGGGCGTACTCGCCGCGGTAGACGCCGATCCGCACCAGCTCCGGCACCACGTGCTCGACGAAGGCCGGGAAGTCGGCGCCGATGTCGCCGGGCATGACGGTGAAGCCGTCGGTGGCGCCGGACTCGAACCACTCCGCGATCCCGGCCGCCACCTGCTCCGGCGCGCCGACCACCAGCCGATGCCCGGCCCCGCCCGCGAAGCGGTGCACCAGCTCCAGCGCGGTGTGCGGCCGCTCGCGCAGCAGCGCCAGCGTGCCCGCGCCGAACCCGGCCGAGCGCGCCGCCGCGGCACCGACGACCTCGGGGGTGAGCACGGTCTCCGGGTCCAGCGAGCCCGCGGGCAGCCCGAGCTGGGTGGCGAGCTGCTCCAGCGCGGGCCGCACCGGAATGGTCTGCCGCAGCTCGGCTTCGCGCGCCTTCGCCTCGGCCTCGGTGCCGCCGATCACCACCACCAGCCCGGTGGAGATCCTGATCGAATCCGGGTCGCGCCCGGCCTCGGCGGCGTACCCACGCAGCTCGGTGCGCTGCGCCCGGGCCAGCTCCGGGGTCTGCGCGGCGGCGAAGACCAGGTCGGCGGTGCGCCCCGCGAGCCGCTTGCCACCGGGCGACGCCCCCGCCTGCACCACCAGCGGCCTGCCCTGTGGCGAGCGCGGCAGCGGCAGTGCGCCCGCCACCGCGAAGAACTCGCCGCGGTGCGCGGGCGGGTGGATGCGCTCCGGGTCGGCGAAGCTGCCCGCGGGGTCGCCGAGCAGCGCGTCCGGCTCCCAGCCGTCCCACAGCGCGGTCACCACCTCGACGAACTCGGCGGCCCGCCGGTAGCGCAGCTCCTTGTCCGGGTGCTCGTCGTAACCGAAGTTCGCGGCCGCCGCGGCCTGCTGCGTGGTGACCACGTTCCAGCCCGCGCGGCCGCCGGTCAGGTGGTCCAGGCTGAGGTAGCGGCGCGCCAGCGACCAGGGCTGCTCGAAGGTGGTGGAGGCGGTGGCGATCACCCCGATGTGCGTGGTGCTCGCGGCGGCGTCGGCCAGCATGACCACGGGGTCGAGGCCGAGTCCGGGAGCGTTGGCGATGTCGGGGGCGAGTGCGGGGCTGTCGCCGACGAAGACCGCGTGCAGCGCCGCGGATTCGGCGAGCTGGATGAGCCGCCGGAAGTGCTCGGCGTCCACGAAGGCGCGCGGGTCGTTGCCCGGCAGCCGCCAGGCCCCGCGGAAGTGTCCAGGGGTCAGCAGCGAGATGTTCACGTGCAGTGATCGAGTCATGGGCTTCCGTCTGATCGGCGGGTACGGAGACGAGTGCCGCCAGTATCGGAAGTTCTCCTTCCCGCGAACAAGGCAGCGGTTCTACGACAATCGTTCAGTTTTTCTCGACCCATTTGCGCACGGGCACAACGGAATTCCCCACCGCTCGGAGCGGAGGGGCTGCCGGTGCACTGGGTCAGGAGGCGAGTTGGCGCGGCATTGCCACCGTGCGCAGGGTGCGGATGGCGGCGGCCACCGCGGGGCGCTCGGCCGAGGCCTGGCGGTAGGTGACCCCGATGCGGCGGGTGCTGTCCACGATCGGGCAGGCGACCAGCGAGCGGTGCTCGTCGGAGACCGACATCTCCGGCACGATCGCCACCCCCAGGCCGTGCGCCACCATCTCCGCCATGGCGGTGAAGCTGCCGCTGCGGTGCTGGATGCGGGGGGCGAAACCCGCCTCCCGGCAGGCGAACATGACCGAGGCGATGGAGGGCGCGCCGTCCCGCGCGGCGATCCAGTCGGCGTCCCGCACCGCGGCCAGGCCGTGCCTGCGGGCCTGCTCGCGCAGGCCGGTGGGGGCGAGCAGGACCAGCGGGTCGCTGTAGAGGAACTCCGAGGTGAGCCCGAGCGGCAGGTCCTTGGTCCCGAACGAGTAGGCGTAGGTGATCGCCAGGTCGACCTCCTGGCGGCGCACCGCGGGGACCGACTCGACCGGCATGAGGTCGACCACCCTGACCTTGAGCCCCGGGTACTCGGCCATCAGCCGGGCCGCCGCGGGCAGCGCGAGCCGGGTCTGCGCGGTGCGGAAGGTGGCCAGGGTGAGCACCCCGGTGACCTGCTCCGCGGTGGCGGCCACCGCCGACTCCGCCTCCTCCAGCGCCGCGATGATCCGCGAGGTGTGGTCGACCAGCACCCGGCCCGCGTAGGTGAGCCGGAGCACCCGGCCCTCGCGCCGGGTGAGCACCGTCCCCACCTCGTCCTCCAGGATCCGGAGCTGCTGCGAGACCGCGGAGGTGGTGATCCCGTGCAGCTCGGAGACCGCCGTCATGGTGGCGCGCTCGGAGAGGTCGCGCAGCAGGATCAGCCGCCGGATGTCGTACATGGAACCCTCGTTTCGCTGGCGTCGGATTCAGTCTCCGGTCCGGCGAGTTTTGAGAAAATCCTTACGATCAGGGCGATTCTGTGCAGCCCGGCTCCAGGGTCAGACCGCGACCGGCACCGCGTACTCACCGGGCACCGCCGCCAGCAGGGTGCGGGTGTACTCCTGCTCCGGGTGCTCGAAGACCCGCGCCACGGCGCCGGACTCCACCACCCGGCCCGCGCGCATGACCGAGACGTCGTCGGCGATCAGCCGGACCACGCCGAGGTCGTGCGTGATGAACAGGTACGTGAGCCCCTGCGCCGCCTGCAGCTCGACCAGCAGCCGCAGGATCTGCGCCTGCACCGAGACGTCGAGCGCGGAGACCGCCTCGTCCAGGACCAGCAGCTTCGGCCCGGCGGCCAGCGCGCGGGCCAGCGCGACCCGCTGCCGCTGGCCGCCGGAGAGCTCGGCCGGGCGGCGGTGCAGGTGCTCCGGGGCCAGGGCGACGGCGTCCAGCAGCTCGGCGGCGCGGTCCCGGCGGCGGCGCCGGTTCTTCTCGATGCCGAACGCCTGCAATGGCTCCGAGATGATCCGCTCCACGGTGTAGCCGGGGTCGAGCGAGCCGAACGGGTTCTGGTGCACGAACTGGATCTCCCGGCGCAGGTCGCGCGGGCGGCGCCGGGCGCGCCCGGCCCGGCCGGTGATCGGCACCGGGGCGCCGTCGAAGAGCAGGGTTCCGGAGTCGGCGGTGCCGTGGCCCACGACGATCCTGGCCACGGTCGACTTGCCCGCGCCGGACTCGCCCACCAGGGCATGGGTGGAGCCCGCGCGCACGGACAGGGCGACCCCGTCGGCCGCCCGCACGCCGCCGTACGCCTTCGTCAGCTCGCGCGCCGCCAGCAGTGGTGTCGGCTGCGGCTTCCGGATGTTCACCGGCGCCTCGGCTTCCCCCGCCGGCTCCAGCCGACCCCGGTGCGCGGCCGGGGCGGCGGCGATGAGGGCGCGGGTGTACTCCTCGCGCGGCGCGGCGAGGATGTCGCGCACCGGCCCCTCCTCGACCACCCGCCCGCGCTGCATGACGATGAGCCGGTCCGAGCGCTCAGCGGCGACGCCGAGGTCGTGCGTGACCAGCAGCACCCCGAGCCCGAGCTCGGTGCGCAGCGCCGCGAGGTGGTCCAGGATCCGCTTCTGCACCGTGACGTCGAGCGCCGAGGTCGGCTCGTCGGCCACCAGCAGCTTCGGGTCGTTGGCGAGCGCGATGGCGATGAGCACCCGCTGCTTCATCCCGCCGGAGAGTTCGTGCTGGTAGCGCGGGTACACCTGCTCCGGCTCGCGCAGCCCGGCCAGCTCCAGCTTCGCCAGCGCGATCCGCCGCGCCTCGGCGGCGCTCACCCTCCGGTGCAGCCGGATCGCCTCCGCCACCTGCACCCCGACCCGCTTCACCGGGTTCAGCGAGGTCCCCGGGTCCTGCGGCACGAACCCCGCGAACGGCCCGCGCAGCGCGCTCAACCTGCGGTCACCCCAGCCGGAGATCTCCTGCCCGCCGAGCTCGAGCGTCCGCGCCCGCACGGTGGCGTTACCGGGCAGCAGCCGCAGCGCGGCGTGCACCGTGGTGCTCTTGCCGGAGCCGGATTCGCCCACCACCGAGACGAATTCACCCGGCCGCACGGTGAGCGAGACCCCGCTCACGGCGCGCACCGGCGCCCCGCGGCCGGGGGTGGCGTACTCGACCGCGAGGTCCGCGACGCGCAGCAGGGGCTGGTTCTCGATGCTCACTTCTGCTCTCCCAACGATCGGCCGATCCGGTTGGTGGACAACACGACCACCGCGATGAGCACACCCGGCAGGATCGAGATCCACGGGTAGGTGGCGAGGTAGTCGCGGCCCTCGGCCACCGCGAGCCCCCACTCCGGCTGCGGCGGCGGGGCGCCGTAACCGAGGAAGCCGAGCGCCGCCACCGCCAGCACCGCCGACCCGCACTCCAGCGCGGCCAGCGCCAGCACCGGGGCGAGCGAGTTGGGCAGCACGTGCCGGAACACCACCCGGCCGAACCCGGCGCCGGAGCCGTAGGCGGCCTCGACGAAGTCGGTGTCGGTCACCTTGAGCACCGCCGAGCGCATCACCCTGGCGAACGCCGCCACCGCCGAGATACCGACGGCCATGGCGATATTGACGGTGCCGTAGCCGAGCGCGGTGACCACGGTCATGGCGAGCAGCAGCGCGGGGATGGCGAGCAGCATGTCGACGACGCGCATGACGATCGCATCCACCCGGCCCCCGACGAAGCCGCAGAACAGCCCGACCAGCGCGCCGAGCACGAAGCCGATCGCCACCGCGAGCAGCGTCGCGCTCACCGTGGTCCCGGTGCCGTGGATGGCGCGGGCCAGCAGGTCGCGGCCGAGCCGGTCGGTGCCGAACGGGTGCGCGAGGCTGGGTGCCAGGAAGCTGGCGTCGGAGTCGCCCTCGTTCGGGTCGTGCGCGGTGAACCAGGAGGGCACCACGGCCCAGGCCAGCACCACCAGCACGACCAGCCAGGCCAGCGCGAGCCCCGGCGCGGCCGCCGCGGCGCGGGCCACCCGGCGCACCGCGCCGGGGATCCGGGGCGGCGCGAAGGCCGGGGCGGGAAGGTCGGATACCGCCATCGTTCAGTCCTCTTTCCCGACCGCGACCGCGGCCCTGCCGACCGCGAAGCGGGCCCGCAGCCGCGGGTCGAGCACCGGGTAGATCAGGTCCACCGCCAGGTTCACCAGCACGAAGACCAGCGCGGCGAAGACCACCACCGCCTGCACCAGTGGGACGTCCTGGGTGCGCACCGCGGTCTCGGTGAGCCTGCCGAGCCCGGAGCGGGAGAACACCGTCTCCACGATCACCGTGCCCGCCAGCAGGTTGCCGAAGGTCACCCCGGCGATGGTGAGCGCGGGCAGGCAGGCGTTGACCAGCACGTCCCTGGTCAGTACCTGCCAGCGGGTGCTGCCCTTGGCCACCGCCACCGTGACGTACCCGGCGCTCAGCCCCTCCTCCAGGTTGGTCACCAGCAGCTGGGCGATCGGCGCCGCGACCGGGATGGCCAGCGTGACCGCGGGCAGGATCAGGGTGTCGAGCCCACCGTTGCCGATCGGCGGGAACCAGCCCAGCTGGAAGGAGAACACCTGCAGCAGCGCCAGCCCCACCAGGAACACCGGCACCGAGACCCCCGCCGCGGGCAGCGTGGTGATGAGATTCGCCAGCCGCCTGCTCCGGGTGGAGACCGCGGCGAGCGCCACCGCGAAGGCGAGCAGCACCGCGAGCAGCAGGGCGAGCCCGGAGAGCACCGCCGTCTCCGGCAGCACCGAGAGCAGCAGCGGCCAGACCGGCTCGCCGGTCCGGGTGGAGACCCCGAAGTCGCCCTGCGCCGCATCGAGCAGCCTGCTCAGGTACTGGCCCGCGAGGTTCCCGTCGAGGCCGTAGTACTCGCGCGCGTTCGCCTTGTCCGCCGCCGAGACCATCTCGCTCTCGTTCGGATCGAAGAGCAGGTCGACCGCGTCGTAGGGCAGGACGTAGAGCAGCACGAAGGTCACCGTGTAGGCGCCCCACACCACGAACACCGCCTGGGCGACCTTCGCCGCCAGATACCTGAGCACGGCCATCACCCCTGCTCGATCCAGGTGTCGTAGAAGACGTTGCGCGACTGCGCCTCGTACCCGACGCCGTGCACCGTCGGCGCGGCCGCGGTCACCTGGGCCGGGTTGTAGACCGGGACGGTGAGCACCTGCTCCTCCAGCAGGAAACGCTGCGCCGCCTCGGCGGCCTTCGCCCGCGCGTCCGGGTCGAGGGTGCCGCTGAGCGCCTTCAGCACCTCGATCGCCCTGGCGTGCACCGGGTTGTCCGGGGCGAGCTTGGCGGCATTGTTGTACTGCGGCGAGTAGGTCTGCTCCAGCACCGCGATATCGCCGCGGCTGGTGTTGAAGGCCTGCACGTTCCACTTCTGCTGCTGGGTCGCGGCGGCGGTGTAGTCCGGGATCGGCAGCACGTTGAGCCGCAGGTCGATGCCGATCTTGCGCAGGTCCTGCTGGATCAGCTCGTAGGCGGGCTTATTGTTCACCAGGTTGTTGATGCCGAGGAACTGCAGCTCCAGCCGCTTGCCGTCCTTGACCCGGATGCCGTCGTCGCCCTTGCGCCAACCGGCGTCGTCCAGGATCTGCTCGGCCTTCGCGCGGTCCTGCTTCAGCTGCGCGGAGAAGTCCACGTACCCGGGCACCCGCTCGGAGACCACCGAGCCGGAGAGCGCGTAGCTCGGGGTGAGCACCGTCTTGGCCAGCGCGTCCCGGTTCCAGCCCAGCTTGATCGCCTGCCGCACGGCGAGCTCGTTGGTCGGGAAGAGGTCGGTCTTGAGGTCGAGCGCGATGTCGCGGCCCGGGATGAGCTGCGGCACGATGCGGTAGCCCTCGTTCGCCAGCGGCGCCTCGTCGGTGTTGTTCACGTCGAGGATGGCGTCCACCTCCCCGGAGCGCAGCGCGCCGGTGCGCACCCCCGCCTCCGGGATGACCGAGATCTCCACGGTGTCCAGGTACGCCTCGCCATTGTGCTTGCGGCTGGCCGGCGCCCAGTTGTAGCCGGGGCGCTTCTTCAGCACCGTGCGCTGCTGGTAGACGTGCTCGGAGACGGTGAACGGGCCGGTGGTGACGATGTTCTCCGCCAGCGCCCGCTGCTCCTTCGGCAGTTGCAGCGTCGAGTGGCCGACGATGCCGGAGAAGTAGTGCGAGAGCGCCTGCAGGAAGCCCGCGCTGGGGCGGTCGAAGATCACCTTGGCGGTGTACGGGGCGACCACCTCGGTGTTCACGTACCCCACCCAGTACGCCGTCACCGGGACCACGCCGAGTGCCTTGTCACCCCGGCCGAGCAGGTCGAAGTTCTCCTTCACCGAGGTGGCGTCGAACCTGCTGCCGTCGTTGAAGGTGACGTCGTCCCTGAGCTCGAAGGTGAACTCCTTCAGCGTCGGGTCGATCTGCCAGGAGCGGGCCAGCCACGGCTCGATCTCGCCGGTCTCCGGGTTCTGGTAGGTGAGCTTGTCCGCGGTGTTGCTGGTGATCAGCGACTCGGGGTAGGAGCTGCCGGAGTGCGGGTCCAGGTTGGCGGGCGCGTCGAGCACCGCGAAGCGCAGGGTGCCGCCGGGCACCGGGGTGCCGCCGTCGTCGCCCGCGGCGACCCGGTTGCCCGAGGCCGCGCAGCCGCTCAGCGCGGCGGCGACGAGCGCGACGGCGGCGAGCAGGGTGCCCGCGCGCCGGAATCTGTGGGATGACATGGAAAGCGAGTGTGAACGGGCGAATTCCGGCAAACAACCAAGCTGTCCTTTCGGATTCTTTCAGTTCCGCTGCATGTTTCGGACCGCTTGATTCCGCTCGAGCTGCGGCCAATCGCTGACCGGGCGCGCTCCGGGCGCGACCATGGCGGGATGACCCAGATCGCCTCCCCGGACCAGGTGGTGGCCGAGCGCTACCGCGACCCAGCGGCCGGTGCGCCGCAGGCGTGGAACCCGGTGCTCCAGGTGCTGCACGAGCACCGCTCGGTACGCCGCTACCTGCCCGACCCGGTCCCGGACGACGTCCTGCGGGTGCTGATCTCGGCCGCCCAGTCCGCCCCGACCTCCTCCAACCTGCAGGTCTGGAGCGTCGTCGCGGTGCGCGACCCGGAGCGCAAAGCGCGGCTGGCCCGGCTCGCCGGGGACCAGGAGCAGATCCGCCAGGCGCCGCTGCTCCTGGTCTGGACCGCCGACCTGGCCCGGCTGCGCGGGCTCGCCGCCGAGCGCGAGGTGCCGCTGGACGGGGCCGACTACCTGGAGTCGAGCTACGTCGCCTTCCTCGACGCCGCGCTGGCCGCGCAGAACGCGCTGGTGGCGGCGGAATCGCTGGGGTTGGGGACGGTCTACATCGGCGCCATCCGCAACCACCCCGAGGAGGTGGCGGCCGAGCTCGCGCTGCCACCCGGCGTCTTCGCCGTGGTCGGGCTGGTGGTCGGCACCCCCGACCCTGCCGAGGGCGCCAGGGTCAAGCCGCGGCTCCCCCAGGCCGCGGTGCTGCACGCCGAGACCTACGACCCGGCCGGGCAGAACGCCCGGATCGCCGAGTACGAGGGCCGAATCGCCGAGTTCTACGCCGAGCAGAACCTGGCGCACTCCTGGATCGAGCGCGTCCTCACCCGCCTCGGTTCAGTCGCCGCGCTCAAGGGTCGCGATCGGTTGCGCGACCAACTCGCGGCGCAGGGGTTCCCGCTGTACTGAGCAGCACACCTCGGCAGGCGAGGCGCGACACCGGCCCGGCACGCCCCTCGTGGGCGGCTCCGGCTCACGAATCGCGCCCGAGCCCGGACGTTCATGCCGCCCGCGCGGGACAACGCCCACCTGGGCGGCAGCGCTTCCTTCGCGCGTCAGCGCACCAGGCAGCCGATGCTGCGGCGCAGCGGGAGGCCGCGGCCTTCGAGGGCGTGCAGGAAACCGTGGCCGCGGCGGGCACCGAGCGCGGGATCGGTCCCGGCCAGGGCGGGGACGTAGGTGGCGGCCCCGGCGATGGACTCGCCCACCAGTGCCCAGAAGCGGCGGGGAGTGATCCCGGAGCAGGTGCTCAGCGCATCGAGCACCAGCTCCAGCGCGGGCTCGCAGCGGTGCGCCAGCCAGAGGTACATCGCCTCCTCGCAGGGCAGCGCCACCGCCCCGGACTCGCGGGCGATCCGATCCCCGTCCAGCACCCGGATGGTGGTGTCGGAGAGCCCGGCCCAGTCGATCCCGCCGTCGTTGTCGGTGTGGATCCACAGGTTCTCCAGCCCGGGATCCCAGGCCCGGCCGTCCGCGACCAGCGTGGCGGTGACCCGCCCGACCACGGCGTGGATCAGCGCCGTCGCCACCACCTCGGCGGCGACCTCGCTGCTCACCATCTCGGCGGCGTGCCGCCGGTACATGACCTCGATCCGCCCCTCCCGTAGCCCGTCGGCGAGCCGCCACCACCGCCGCTTGCCCTGGTCCGCCATGGCGGCGACGGCGTACACCCGCGGGTGTTCGGGTTGCAGCGCGCGCAGCCGGTTGCCGACCCGGGCGAAGGCCTGCTCCGGGCGGCGCGGGCTACCGGGGGTCCACTGGTCGAAGCCGAGTTCGCGGCGCCGGAGTCCCGCGTTCCGAAGGCCGTCGGACAGGCAACGGTCGGACATGATCTCGGTCATCGGACCTCCTCGGCGCGAACCCGGCGAAAACGCGGGCTCCGGAAACAGGGCGTATCTAAAGATAGGTTAGGCTTACCAGACTTGTCGGTAGTTGCACCACCGTTGAAGCAGGAGAGAATTTTTGCCGTGACCGGACTCCCCTCCCTGGCACGGCGCCGCCGCACCGGCCTTCTCGTCCTGCTCGCCCTGCTCGCGGTGGCCGCGGTGGCGGGCGTCGCAGTCGGCACCCGCTTCCTGGACCCGCTCACCGTGTTCCGCGCGGTCCGGGACGCGCTCACCTGTGCGGGCGCCCCGTTCAGCTGCCCGGCCGGCTCCACGGAAGCCGAGATCGTGCGCGGGCTGCGCATCCCGCGCACGGTGCTCGCGCTCTTCGCCGGCTGCGCGCTCGGCGTCGCGGGCGCGCTGGTGCAGGGCTACACCCGCAACCCGCTCGCCGACGCGGGGTTGCTCGGGCTGAACGCGGGCGCCGCCTTCCTGGCCGCGCTCGCCGTCTACCTCTTCGCCTTCACCGCCCCGGAGCAGTACATCTGGTTCGCCTTCGCGGGCGCGCTGCTGGCCGGGCTCGCGGTCTTCGCCGCCTCGTCGGCGGGCGGGGCGAGCCCGCTCACCCTGATCCTGGCGGGCGCGGCGATGACCGCCTTCCTGCAGGCCATGACGAATGCCGTGGTCCTGCTGGACGCCACCGCGCTGGACACCTACCGCTTCTGGGTGATCGGCACCGTGGCCGGGCGGGACGCGGAGGTCTTCTGGCAGATCTCCCCGTTCGTCATTTTCGGACTGACCCTCGCAGCGGCCGCGACGCCGGGGCTGAACCTGCTGAGCCTCGGCGACGACGTCGCGCGCGGGCTCGGTGTGCACGTCGCGCGCAACCGGGCGCTCGGCTTCGCCGCGGTGGTGGTGCTCTGCGGCGCGGCCACCGCCGCGGTCGGGCCGATCTCGTTCCTCGGGCTGGTCGTCCCGCACCTGGCGCGGGTCTTCACCGGGCCGGACTACCGGCTGCTCGTCCCCTGGTCCGGGCTGCTCGGCGCGCTGGTGCTGCTCACCGCCGATATCCTCGGCCGGGTGGTGGCGCGCCCCGGTGAGCTCCAGGTCGGCGTGATGCTGGCCGCGGTGGGCGCGCCCTTCTTCGTTCTGCTGGTCCGGCGCCGGAAGCTGGTGAGCCTGTGAGCATCTCGGCCCAGCACGACCCGAAGCTGGCGAAGGAGAACCTGCGCGCGGTGCGCAGGCCGCTGCGAACGCCGTACTTCTCCACCGTGTTCCGCCCCGCGCTGCTGCTCACCGTGCTGGCGCTGGCCGCGGTGCTGCTGGTGCTGTTCTGCCTGGACATCGCGGTCGGCGAGACCACGCTGCCGCTGAGCCGGGTGCTCGACGTGCTCGGCGGCGGCGGCACCCGCGCGCAGCGCTTCATCGTGCTCGACTCCCGGCTGCCGCGCGCGCTCACCGCGGTGGTGGTCGGCGCCGCGCTCGGCCTCGCGGGCGCGCTCAGCCAGTCGATCCTGCACAACCCGCTGGCCAGCCCGGACATCCTCGGCATCACCTCCGGCGCCGGGCTCGGCGCGGTGGCCGTCGTGGTCGGCACCGGCGGCGCCACCACCGGGCTGCTGGTGACGCTCGGCACCCCGCTGGCCGCGCTGGCGGGCGGGCTGCTCACCGCCGTCGCCATCTACCTGCTCGCCTGGGGCCGCAGCGCCTCCGGCGAGCGCGGCGCCACCGGGCTGCGGCTGGTCCTCATCGGCATCGGCGTCAACGCCTTCCTGCTCTCGGCGATCAGTTACCTGCTGACCCGTGCGGACCTGCAGCAGGCGAACCGGGCGCAGCTCTGGCTCACCGGCTCGGTGAGCAATACCGACACCGGCAAGCTGCTCCCGGTCGCCGTGGTGACCACCGTGCTGCTGGTCCTCGCCGCCTGCTCGGCGCGCACCCTCGCGGTGCTGCGGATGGACGCCGAGACCACCCGCGGCCTCGGCGTCCGGATCCAGGCGCAGCAGGGGCTGCTGATCGGAATGGCGGTGCTGGCGGCGGCGATGGCCACCGCGGTGGCCGGGCCGATCGGCTTCGTCGCGCTGGCCGCGCCGCAGCTGGCCCGCAGGCTGCTGCGCACCCCGGGCGAGCCGGTGCTGGCCTCCGCGCTGGTCGGCGCGATCCTGGTGGTCGGCTCGGACATCGTCGCCCGCACCCTGGTCCCGGTCGACCTGCCGGTCGGCATCGTGACCGCGGCGCTGGGCGGGCCGTTCCTGCTGTTGTTGCTCGTGCGGATGAATCGGAAGGCCACCGTCTCATGACCAGCGCTGAACACCACCTCACCGCCGAGGCCGTCACCCTCGGGTACGGCGATCGGGTGATCGTCGACGGGCTGAGCCTGGAGATCGCGCCCGGCGTCGTCACCACCGTGATCGGGCCGAACGGCTGCGGCAAGTCGACGCTGCTGCGCTCGCTCGGCAGGCTGCTGCGGCCCAGCGCCGGGCAGGTGGTGCTGGACGGCAAGGCCATCTCGGCCATGCGCACCAGGGACGTCGCGCGGATCGTCGGCATGCTGCCGCAGACCCCGGTCGCCCCGGAGGGGCTCACCGTCGCCGACCTGGTGGCGCGCGGGCGGCACCCGCACCAGTCCTGGATCCGGCAGTGGTCGGCGGGCGACGAGGACGAGGTCGCCACCGCACTGGCCCAGACCGGCATCGCCGACCTGGCCGACCGCCCGCTCGACGAGCTCTCCGGCGGGCAGCGCCAGCGCGCCTGGATCTCCATGGCGCTGGCCCAGGGCACCGACATCCTGCTGCTCGACGAGCCGACCACCTACCTCGACCTCGCGCACTCGCTGGAGGTTCTCGACCTGGTGGACCGGCTGCACGCGGACTACGGCCGCACCGTGGTCATGGTGCTGCACGACCTGAACCTCGCCATCCGCTACAGCGATCGGCTGGTGGTGATGGCCGCGGGCCGGATCGTCGCGCAGGGCGCGCCCGCCGAGATCGTCACCCCGGAGCTGCTGCGCGAGGTGTTCCGGCTGGAGGCGACGGTGCTGGACGACCCGATGTCCGGGCGGCCGCTCATCGTGCCGATCGGCACCAGGCACGTGCACGGCAAGCCGGGCGCCGACGCACCGGCGAAGACCGACGTCTACCCCGGGTGACCGATCCCACACCAGTTATTCTTTGGTTACGACACCCTGTAGTACGCCTTCGTGTCGTTGAGTCCCTAGAATCGAGGGATGGCAGGTCTGGGTGAACTCGAGAAAGCGGTCATGGACCAGTTGTGGTCGGCCGACGAACCGCAGACGGTGCGGCAGGTGCACGAGGCATTGGCCGCGCGCCGCGAACTCGCCTACACCACCGTCATGACGGTGCTGCAGCGGCTGGCGAAGAAGAACCTGGTGGTGCAGCGCAGGGACGACCGGGCGCACCGGTACGCCCCGGTGCACACCAGGGACGAGCTGGTCGCGGGGCTCATGGTCGACGCGCTGCAGCAGGCCGACGCGGCGGGCAGCCGCGCCGCCGCCCTGGTGCACTTCGTCGAGCAGGTGGGCAAGGACGAGGCCGACGCGCTGCGCGAGGCGCTGGCCAAGCTGGAGGCCACCGAACCGCCGAACACCGAGTCCGGGAACGACAGCACGCCGCCACGGCAGTAGGCTCGACACCGGCCTCACAATGCCGTGAGCGTCCTGGTCCCACAACGCAGTGAGCTGAGTCGATGAACGCAACCGCGCCGGTCTTCGCCGGTCTCGCCTTGCTTCTCGCCGGACCGGCCCCCGCCCTGCTCAGCCGGGCGCGCTGGCCCTACCGCGCGCCGCGCGCCGCGCTCGTGCTCTGGCAGGCGATCGCGTTGGCCGCCGTGCTCAGCGCCTTCGGCTCCGGGCTCGCCATCGCGAGCGAGCTGCTCGTGCCCGGCCCGGACGGCAGGCCGACCACCTCGCCCACCCGCGAGATCGACGCGCTCGGCTTCCCGCTCTGGATCGCCTACATCACCGTCTTCGCGCTCACCCTGCTGGTCGGCGCCCGGCTCATCTGGGCCGCCGTCCGGGTGGGGGTGCACACCAGGCGCAGGCGCTCGCGGCACCGCATGCTCGTCGACCTGCTCGATCAGGGCGGTGACACCCGCCGCGCCGCCGACATCAGGGTGCTGGCCGCCACCGAGCCGATCGCCTACTGCCTGCCCGGGCTGCGCCAGCGGGTGGTGCTCAGCGAGGGCACGCTGGCCAACCTGGCCGACCCGGAGATCACCGCCATCGTCAGCCACGAGCGCTCGCACCTGCGGGCCAGGCACGACCTGGTGCTGGAGGCGTTCACCGCGGTGCACGAGGCCTTTCCGCGGGTGGTGCGCAGCAAGGCCGCGCTCGGGTCGGTGAAGTTGCTGATCGAGCTGCTCGCGGACGACTCCGCGGTCAAGGTCACCGGCCCGGCTCCGCTGGCCCGCGCGCTGGTCACCTGCGCGAAATCGACCGCGCCGCAGGGCGCGCTGGCCGCGGGCGGCCCGACCACGCTGATCCGGATCCAGCGGCTGGCGGGGCCGCACGGCGACCCGCGCATCGCGCTCGCCGCCTACCTCGGCTCGGCCGCCATCCTGGTGGTGCCGACGCTGGCCGTCGCGGTGCCGTGGCTGCAGGAGCTGAGCAGGCTCTTCCACAGCTGAACGAGACGCGTACCACTCGGTTCGGCTTTCCGGACCATGATCGCCTATCCTGGGGGTTCCGGCCTGTCGCCGGGCCCGGACGCGATGCACTTCCGCGATCGGCCCGGATGCGCGAGCGAGCCGGGCCAGGGCCGCCGGACGGCGGCATTCCCTGCGGGCGGACCATTCCGCGATATCTCGCGCCGGCCCGACGGGTGCGCAGCAGCACCCCCCGCATCACGCGACGAGACCGCCGCGTGCTCTTTCGTGAAAGGTTCTTCGTGACCTCCGTTTCCCCTGCCGTGCCCACCTTCGCCGAGCTCGGCCTCCCCGCCGTGCTCGTGCAGGCGCTGCGGCGCGCGGGTTTCGACTCCCCGTTCCCGATCCAGGCCGCCGCCATCCCGGATGTGCTCGCGGGCCGGGACGTGCTCGGCCGCGGGCCCACCGGCTCCGGCAAGACCCTCGCCTTCGGGCTGCCGATGCTGGTGCGGCTCAGCGGTTCTCCCGCCAAGCCGGGCCGTCCGCGCGGCCTCGTCCTCGCCCCCACCCGTGAGCTGGCCGCGCAGATCGAGCGCTCGCTGGAGGAGCCCGCGCTCGCCCTCGGGCTGCGGGTCGCCTCCGTGGTCGGCGGCGCGCCGATCGGGCGCCAGGCCACCCGGCTGGCCCGCGGCGTCGACCTGCTCGTCGCCACCCCCGGCAGGCTCGCCGACCTGATCAACCAGGGTGCCGCCAACCTCTCCGACGTCGCCGTCACCACCCTGGACGAGGCCGACCACATGGCCGACCTCGGCTTCCTGCCGCAGGTCACCAAGCTGCTCGACAAGACTCCGAAGGACGGCCAGCGGCTGCTCTTCTCGGCCACGCTCGACCGCGGCGTCGACAAGCTGGTGCAGCGCTACCTGCACAGCCCGATCACGCACTCCACCGCCCCGCCGGAGGCGGCCGTCTCGACCATGTCGCACCACCTGCTGGTGACCAGCAAGGCGGACAAGCGGCAGGTGCTCGCCGAGATCGCCTCCCGCGAGGGGCTGACCATCCTGTTCGTGCGCACCAAGCACGGCGCCGACCGGCTCGCCAAGCAGCTGCGCGGCTCCGGCGTCGCGGCGGGCGCGCTGCACGGCGGCAAGGCGCAGAACAACCGGGTGCGCACGCTGGCGGCCTTCGCCGACGGCTCGGTCCCGGTGCTGGTCACCACCGACCTGGCGGCCCGCGGCATCCACGTCGACGGCATCTCGCTGGTGGTGCACGCCGACCCGCCCGCCGAGCACAAGGCCTACCTGCACCGCGCCGGGCGCACCGCGCGCGCCGGTGAGGTCGGGGTCGTCGTCACGCTGGCCATGGAGGAGGAGCGGGCCGACACGCTCGCCATGACCCGCAAGGCCGGGCTGGACCTCAAGCCCGTCCCGGTGCGCCCCGGCGACGCGACGCTGATCCGCGTCACCGGCGCCCGCACCCCGAGCGGCATTCCGCTGCCGACCCCGGGAGCGCCCGCGCAGCCGCAGGTCGCGGCCGAGGCGCAGGCCAAGGCGCCGCGGCGGCGCAACCGCGGCGGTGGCGGTGGCGCCCGCCAGGGCGAGGCCGCGCGCGGCCAGCGCTCCGGCGCGCCCCGGCGGGAGCGCTCCGCCGGCAC